>NZ_JAMOKT010000016.1:0-112938 GCF_023656795.1 Parabacteroides caeci | reverse complement strand
GAACATGAATCTTATTCCATTTTTTTACTGGTTCACTCTTTGTCTTCCTTTCTTTCAATGGTTTGACATATTACAAATCTATCTTTTTTATCTTATCGAAATTCTATCTGCCAAAACTAAGGTATTATTTAGATCTCACATAGATTACATCATCTTTGATCGAATAACGGATTGGTGCGATCATTTCCAGCAACTTGAATATTTCGTCGGGCGACTCTTTCCGAATCGTCAGCGACAGGCGCTGGTCGACGGGAGTTCCCGGTTGGCAGACGAGTTCCATGCCGTACCATAGCTTTATTTTGTGTAAGATGACGGACAGTTTTTCATTGTTGCATACCAGCTTTTCGTTGATCCATAAAATATATTCCGAGGCATCGACCTGTCTTATTTCATGAACACCGGTCTCTTTATCCAGGATGATCCGTTGGTTGGGTTTCAACAGGATGCTGTTCGGATTATTCGGTAGCTGTATTTCAACCTTTCCGGTGATCAGGGTGGTTTCGCTGTTCATTTTATCCGAGTAATCCTTTACGTCGAAGCTTGTGCCCAGTACATTGACTGTCATTTGATTGGTCTCGACGAAAAACGGTGCCTGTTCGTTCTTCTTTACTTCGAAATAACCTTCTCCTTCCAGTTTGACTTTTCTGTATTTGTCGGAAAATTTTTCCGGATAAGTCAGCTTACTGTTCGTGTTCAGCCAAGCGACGCTTCCGTCGGGCAGTGTAACGGAACCTTTGCTTCCCTTGCCCATGATGGCCTGGTTCATAATGACGGCTTCTTTCTCTATGTAAACGATATCCGGAGTGTTTCTACCTATATAATATCCTCCGATCGAACAAATCAGGAGAATGGCAATGGAGGCGGCAATACGTAAAAACGGGCGTATAGAACGTTTAGACGAACGGCTGTTTCGTTCGTTACGGCGGACGCTCTCTTCAAATATCCGGAAAGCGTTTTCTGTGTAATCCGGCGCATGAACCGGAGTCTTTCCGGATACCAGCCAGATATCCCGTAAGTCGATGAATGTCTTTTTATTCGCTTCGCTTTCCCGCAACCAGGCGAGAAGACGTTCTTTTTCATCCTTGCCGGCTGTTCTCTGTAAATATTTTAATATGATGTCGTTCATCCTTGTTTTGTATCCCTTTCGGTAATTATTCAGTTACTCTTCTATACATATCACAAAACAAAACCGATTAACCCTACCTCAATGAGAAAAAAAAGATTATTTTTACGCAAATATTTTGGGGAACCGGAGATACAGTAATGATAACCATCAGTGATAATAAGTTTAACGAAAGGGGTAGTAGATTGGGTGAGTTTATTTTATTTCAGAGGCTTTTTGAGGATTATTTTCGCTCTTTGGTCACGTACTCGTACCGGTATGTGAACGACTGGTCGGTGGGTGAAGATATTGTACAGGATGTGTTTATGGCTCTTTGGATCAACCGGGATAAAATTGATTTTGAGGAACCGATAAAACCCTACTTGTATCGGGCTACCTATAACAGATCGATAAACTACCTTAATTCCGTGTCGGTTCAGCGACGCGTAGATCATGCCGATATGCTGGATGAACTGATCGACCGGGAGATACTGTCGTATAACCAGCATGACAATCTGCTACTGAAAGAGATAGAAGAGGAGATAACCTCTTTTGTCGGTACGCTTCCCGAACAGCGTAGAAGAGTTTTTCTGTTGAGCCGCGAAGAAAATCTAAAGAACAAAGAAATCGCACTTCGTTTGAATATCAGTGAGAAAGCAGTAGAAAAGCATATAACCAAAGCCTTATCCGATATCCGTACCCACCTGACAGAAACCGGCCTGATATCCGGGCTGATTTGTTTCTTGCTGAACCAGAATTGATTTCTTACCAATGTCTTTCTGATTACTATACGTACTAATTAGAATTAGTATGCCGGGAAATCAATGGTTGATAACCTTCGGCCGTATGGTTCATAATTATCGGCCGATTGGTTCATAATTATCAACCAAACGGCTGACAATTATCGGCCGCTGATTTGAATAGGAGCCAATATAGTAAAATAAGCAATAAGTTGTTTAATGCAAAGGCAGTAAATTCATATGTGATTGGAATTATTTTTTTGATATTTGATAGAATGACAATTGTTATGTGAAATCTTTTCAGTAAATTGCCTTCGAAACTTTGAAACTACACGTTTCTGTCGCTTAAATCTTGATTAATTATGAAATACGTGAAACTCTTTTTGTTGACAGTTGTGGTACTTTGTTCATTTAGTAATGAAAAAATACCAAAGATTGATTTACCGGTCCACACTCCTAAACAGACTGCGCAAATGAGTAAATTGTTCCGTAAAGTAAGGTATGTTCCTCTGGAAACGACAGATGATTGTTTACTTTCTTATATCCATGTGCAGAAGATACAAGATTATATACTAGCCTGGGATTACGATAGCTGTTGTTTGTTTAGTGCTAAAGATGGAAAATTTATACGGAGAATAGGGCATAAAGGCGATGATCCGGAAGCTGTATATTCATTTTATGAGAATTTCTATAATCCGTATGATGGACTTCTTTATTTTCAGGGTGTTGAAGGAATTCGAGTTAAGTATGGGCTGGATGGTAAATATATAGGTAAAATGAAAGTCCCGTTGTCGACAGGTGTCTCTCCTCAATTTGTAGTACCATTGGACTTAACGACTTTTTGTGCTTTTTTTGCGAATAGAAGTGGACGGGAGAAGAAAAGAATAGTTTTATTTGATCATAACGGAAATGTAAAAAAAGAGTTTCCTAACCATCATTTTGTAGAAACAAAAATGTATATTATTGATTCGGGTGATGGACTTACGTATAGATATAAAGGTAATCTTTATTTTAAAGAAATGTTTATAGATACGGTTTATCAAGTTAGTAAAAATCAGTTGAAGGCAGAATATATTTTAAATATAACATCTCGTTCTGTGCCTTATAAAGAGCGTTATGACAGACATAAGGAAGCGATATCACCTTATTTTATATATGAAAATGATGTAAATATAGCTTTTCGTTATCATATGAATGGAGTAGGGCAACTATGTGTTTATAATAAACAAGCAGGAGAAAGTTCTTACTATTTATGTGAAAATGGTCCGATTGATGATATCAACGGGTTTATGCCTGTTTGGATATCTACGATTTGTGATGATGGAACTTGTATGGGGCTTTTGTATGCTCCTGATATTTGCGATTATATAGATAAAAATGGAATATCTTCCAATCCGAATCTCAATTTCCTGAAATTGATTTCACCGGATGACAATCCGGTGGTTGTGTTTATGGAGAACTAAAATTAGGTCTGGTGACATAGCTGATCGTTACGCTTTGCGTGAACCAAATCTATTTTAATCGATATATAAATTACAAAAGCCTTATGACGAATAGATGGATATACATATTAGTTATTGCGTTATTATCCTGCCATGAACAAGGGAATAAAAGAGGTATGGAAATGATAATAGAGGATCCGGCAGAACTGGCAACCGTAACTGATGTGGTGAAAGTTCGTGATACACAGCATAATAATGATGATATATCGATAAAGAATGAATTTAAGAGTATAGAATATGTTCGTATTGACAATAAAAAAATAATCGGAAAGATAATAGATATAGCTTTTACAAAGGATTATATGTTTTTAATGCTCTCTCATGATGGCGGAATAATGAAATATGACCGGAAAGGTAATTTTATTAAAGTAATCGCCAGGGTTGGTGAAGGTCCTGAGCAAGTTAATCCACATCATATATTTGTAGATGAAAATAGAGAGAAGGTCTATGTAATGCAGTTTAGAAGAAAACATAGTATAGCCGTTTTTTCTTTTGAAGGAAAGTTTTTAGGAAACTTGGAATATCCGTTCGATAAAATAGATTTTATGTTACCTTTAGGTGATGAGGTATTTTTTTCTTTTAGTGAATCTATAGTTCCTTTGACTGATTCATTGAATTATGTTTCTGGTATGTTTGATATTCTGGGAAAAAAGTATTATTCAAGAAAATCGTATGTAAAACAATGCGACCTTGAAAATTGCAGATTAAGACGTGTGTTCTTTTTTTCTCATAAAAACAGTGTGTTATACAAAATCGGGGGTATTAATATCCTTTATAGGGCAATGCGAGATACAATTGTTCCTGCTTATTATTTGGATTTAAAAAATCCTATCAGAGGAGAAATTTATCAATTGGCTTACTCTTCTAAAGAGTATACAAATTCTCTTGATGGGAATAATCTGAATTATATATTTATTAATAGAGAAGGCTTTTTTGAAACAGACTCTTGTTTATATTTGAGATATGCAAGTGATAGAGGCGGTACCGTTTTGCGGTATAATAAAAGTAGAAAACAAACAAATAGTTATGCACCAAAAATAACAAGAGTTTTAGGTGTTAAAAATGATATTGATAATGGAGTTCCTATTTGGCCATTATACCATTATGCGAAAGAGAATATATATGTTCAGACTTTATCAGGAGGAGAAATTCAAGATTTGAAAGATTTGAACTATTTTAATGAACAAGCTCCAGCTGTCTATCGTGATATGAACGAAGATAGTAATCCTCTCGTTATTATATATAAATGTAATTGATTAATAGAAAAGTAGTCAATTTTAAAATTATCTGGGACTGAGAAAAGTCGGTTATTTGCTGGTTATGGGATCCGGCGAAAGTTGGATAGGGCAGGTATTGTTCCGTTACAACGCTTTTTCCAGCCTCTGAAAAAGATTCTGAAAGAAGGACTTTAAATCTAAAATGTAATGAGTAATATTCTTATCTGCTACATATTTACTATCTTTGCAGTCTGTTATTGGAATATCTTAATAAATCGACGATATGATTCTATTCTTTCAATCTCCAACAAAGACGGTGCTGGCTGTTGAGGCGGCACATGCTTTCTCTCCTGAAGATGTTCAAAAGCTCGTTTGGTTGTTTAGTGAAGCCGCTCCACTCCAATCCGAAACATTGGATGGATGGTATGTTGGTCCGCGCCGGGAAATGATTACCCCGTGGAGTACCAATGCTGTGGAAATCACTCAGAACATGGGTTTGAGCGGTATCTCACGTATCGAAGAATACTTCCCAGTTTCTTCCGGTGAGGCTGATCATGACCCGATGTTGCAACGCATCTACAACGGCTTGAACCAGGATATCTTCACAATCAGTAAACAACCGGATCCGATTGTTTATATCGAGGATATTGCAGCTTACAACAAAAAAGAAGGATTGGCTTTGAGCGACGAAGAGGTTTCCTACCTCAATGAAGTAAGCCAGAAGCTGGAACGTAAGCTGACCGACAGTGAAGTGTACGGTTTTGCACAGGTAAACTCGGAACACTGCCGTCATAAAATCTTCGGCGGTACATTCGTTATCGACGGAGAAGAGAAAGAAAGTTCTCTTTTCAATCTGATTAAGAAAACTTCGGCAGAAAACCCGAACAAGCTGGTTTCTGCTTATAAAGATAATGTGGCTTTCAATGAAGGTCCGATGATCGAACAGTTTGCTCCGGCAAGCGGCGACAAACCTGACTTTTATGAGGTAAAAGAAATCAAATCGGTTATCTCGCTGAAAGCTGAAACACACAACTTCCCGACAACGGTTGAACCGTTCAACGGGGCAGCAACCGGATCAGGTGGTGAGATCCGTGACCGTCTGGGTGGTGGTAAGGCTTCTTTGCCTATAGCCGGTACAGCCGTTTACATGACTGCTTATCCGCGTACGGAAGGTGCCCGTGAATGGGAAAAGGTGCTTGATCCGCGTCCCTGGTTGTATCAGACGCCGGAACAGATTCTGATCAAGGCTTCAAACGGAGCTTCCGATTTCGGAAACAAGTTTGGTCAGCCGCTGATCTGCGGTTCGGTGCTGACTTTCGAGCATGAAGAAAATAATAAGAAATATGCTTACGATAAGGTAATCATGTTGGCCGGTGGTGTCGGTTACGCTAATATGCGTGATGCGCTAAAGGGTGATCCTCAACCGGGTGAAAAGGTGGTGTTGCTGGGTGGTGACAACTATCGTATCGGTATGGGCGGTGGTGCTGTATCCTCTGTAAACACAGGGCAGTATACCAGCGGTATCGAACTGAATGCCGTGCAGCGTGCTAATCCTGAAATGCAGAAACGTGTATCGAATGTGATCCGTGCTATTGCCGAATCGGATAATAACCCGGTTGTTTCTATCCATGACCATGGTGCAGGCGGTCACCTGAACTGTCTGTCGGAATTGGTGGAAGCTACAGGCGGACATATCGATATGAGCCAGTTGCCTGTCGGTGACCCGACGCTTTCTGCCAAAGAAATAGTTGGTAACGAAAGCCAGGAACGTATGGGCTTGTTGATGAAAGAAGAAGATGTAGCCCGCGTAAGACGTATCGCCGACCGTGAACGTTCTCCGATGTATGTGGTTGGTGAAACGACCAACGATATGAAATTTGTATTCGAGCAAGCTGACGGTGTAAAGCCTATCGATATCAAGCTGGAATATATGTTCGGTAAACCGCCCAGAACGATCATGAAGGATCATACGGTGGAAGAAACATATGCTCCGGTCGTTTACAAAGAATCGGAACTGCATCATTATCTGGAAAACGTACTTCAGCTGGAAGCTGTGGCATGTAAGGACTGGTTGACCAATAAGGTGGACCGTTCCGTAACAGGTAAAATCGCCCGTCAGCAGTGTCAGGGTGAATTACAGTTGCCGTTGAGCGACCTGGGTGCCGTAGCATTGGATTACCGTGGAAAAGCTGGTATCGCTACTTCTATCGGTCATGCTCCGCAGGTGGCAATGATTGATCCGGCTGCCGGTTCTGTTATGGCTATTGCCGAGTCGTTGACGAACATCGTCTTTGCTCCGTTGGCAGATAAGCTGACAGGTGTTTCTTTGAGTGCCAACTGGATGTGGCCGTGCCGCAACGAAGGGGAAGATGCTCGTCTGTATACCGCTGTTCAGGCCGCTTCCGATTTTGCTTGCGAACTGGGTATCAATATCCCGACAGGTAAGGACTCTTTGTCGATGACACAGAAATATGGTGACGATAAGGTGATTGCTCCGGGTACGGTAATTATTTCTGCCGGTGCTGAGGTAAGCGATATCCGCAAGATCGTATCTCCGGTATTGGCTCACGAAAAGAACTCTTACATATATTATATAGACTTCTCGTTTGATACGATGAAGCTGGGCGGTTCCGCTTTTGCACAGACTTTGAACAAGCTGGGTGATGAAGTGCCGACCGTGAAGGATAGCGAATATTTTGCTGATGCTTTCAATGCAGTTCAGGATGCCATCGAAAAGGGCCTGATCCTTGCCGGACACGATATTTCTGCCGGCGGTATGATCACTACCTTGCTTGAAATGTGTTTCGCAAACGTAGATGGCGGTCTGGAAGTCAATCTGGATAAGCTGTCTGAAACAGACATTGTGAAGATCCTGTTCGCTGAAAATCCGGGTATCCTGGTACAGGTGAAAGACAAGAAGGCGTTCGAAAAGCTGATGGAAGAAGCCGGTGTTGGTTGCGCAGTCATTGCCAAGCCGACCGACGAACGTCATATCCTGGTGGAAAAAGAAGGTGTTCAGTATCATTTCGGTATCGATTATATGCGTGATGTATGGTACGAGTCTTCTTATAAACTGGATATTAAGCAGAGCGGTAGCGTATGTGCCGGAAACCGTTTCGAAAACTATAAGATGCAGCCGTTGGAATTCAAATACAACAAGAACTTTACTGGTAAGCTCGCCGATTATGGCCTGACTCCTGATCGTAAAGGAAAGAGCGGAATCCGTGCTGCCGTTATCCGTGAAAAGGGTTGCCAGTGTGAACGTGAGACTTCTTACGCGTTGTATCTGGCCGGTTTCGACGTGAAAGACGTTCACATGACTGACCTGGCTTCGGGACGCGAAACACTGGAAGATGTGAATATGATCGTTTTCTGCGGTGGTTTCTCCAACTCCGACGTTTTAGGTTCAGCCAAGGGATGGGCCGGTGGTTTCTTGTATAACGAAAAGGCTAAGAAAGCATTGGATAACTTCTATGCACGTCCTGATACGTTGAGTCTGGGTATCTGTAACGGTTGCCAGCTGATGGCTGAACTGGGTGTGGTTTATCCGGAACACGAAAAGAAACATAAGATGTTGCATAACGACTCTCACAAACTGGAGTCTAACTTTATCTCTGTGGAAATACCGAAGAATCATTCAGTCATGTTCGGTCCGATGAGCGGTCAGAAGCTGGGTATCTGGATCACGCATGGAGAAGGAAAATTCTGGTTCCCGTACGAAGAGAAGGAATATCATATCGCACTTAAATATAACTACGAAGGTTATCCTGCCAACCCGAACGGTTCGCCCTGGTCGGTTGCCGGTGTTTGCTCGCATGACGGACGCCATATGGCTATGATGCCTCACCTGGAACGTGCTTTGTTCCCTTGGCAGTGCGGTTATTATCCTGCTGACCGTAAAGGTGATGAAGTAACTCCGTGGATTGAAGGTTTCGTAAATGCACGCAAGTGGATTGAAGAAAACAAGAAATAAGAAAGAGAGATATATCTTTATAAAAGTAAAGGTTGCAATGTTCTGAGCATTGCAACCTTTTTTCTATGAATAAGCAGCCTGGAAATATTATTATTAAGTGCGAAATTGTTAGTTAATGCAGCCACTTATTCATAGTAGTTTCATCGGGTGATTACCAACCTTTAGTTGTTTGCTTTAACAACGGATTGGCATCCAGCTGACGTTTGGGGATCGGGAAGATCGTGTATTCTTTATCCGACGGATCGACATCTTTATCCCACCAGGCATTACCGAAACGTCCCCAACGGATCAGGTCCGAACGGCGGCGGCGTTCGCCGATAAACTCGCGTCCCCATTCGTCGACAAACTCCTGGTCGGTCAGCAAGGCCGGATTTTGTACATAGCTGTATTTACCCCATTCGTCTGCCGGATAGTTTCTGACACGGGTAAAATCGAGCAGTTCGGCAGCCTTAGCTTTGTTGCCGCTTCTGTAATTGATCTCTGCCAGCATATAATAGATTTCTGTTAGACGGATCTCCGGTGCGGATTGGCACATATATAGTCCGTCGCCTTCCTGCAAATAAGGGAACTTATTGAAACGTACGCCTGAATTTTCTTCTCCTGTCGTTACGCGCGAACCTTTTTCTTTAGCCGTGCTGAGACCTTCGGAGAAACGGCCGACCTGATCTACGTAGATCAACGGTTCACCTTTGTATTCTTCCGTTCCTTTTACTGTTTCGTTCGTGTAGCCATATCCTTTTGTATAGTCGAACTTATACTGGGTTCCGATCATAAAGAAACCTTCGTAATCGCCGTTGGCACTGGTGATCTGGAACGGTTGTTTACGGTAATCGCAGTCTGCATACTTTTCATACGGGGTTCCCAGTTGGCTGGCGAAACTATACACGTTGCCATCGAAATCCCGTGAAGGTGTCATGTGAATACCATTGTTGCCACCGTCGGGATTACCCAAAGCCTGGCCGGAAGTGTAATGCAGGAAAGAATCATGGAAACCGCCGAACTGGTACACATTGCGTTTGTGGGGGAATTCGAACAACAATTCAGGTGACCTGTATCCTTTGATGCCGGAGCGGAACGGATCGCGGTAATCGTTCTGGTTGATATGATATTCCCCGTATTTACCGGCAATGATATCTTCACAGAATGTTTTACAGTCTGCCGAACGGTCGACATTGAGCCACACCTGCGAATTGAAATAGATACGGGCCAGTAATGCCGCAGCTGGAGCCTGGGTGAAACGACCGACGATATTCTCTTTTTTCAGTTGAGGCAATACATCTTTCAGTTCGCTCTCGATATAGCTGAATACTTCTTCGGGTGTAGCCTGAGCGAGCAGTTCGTCCGGTGCATCCTTTTCTGTGAAGATAGGCACATTCCGGTAGAAGTCGATCAGGAAGATATAGAACCAGGCACGCAAAGTACGTAATTCGCCGATGTAGTTGTTTTTCTCTTCATCCGTGATCCCCATGGCCTGGAAGTCCAGAACGTTGAAGTCGCGAAGGAGTGAATTGATCTGTTGGATACCTTGGTACGGACCGACCCAACCTCCATTGATCTGGTTCATATCATAATTCCATTTATGCTCGTGCAGGCGAACCCATTGTCCGTCGTCGTAGCCGTGGCGTCCTTTCTGTGTCCAGACGAAATGGTCGCCGGTAAGCTCTTGCAACTGCCAGCGGTCGCCGTCCCAACCACACCATTGGGCGTGTTCGTAGGGACGGAGTACGGTTGCTTCGACAGACGCTTTGTCTGTGAAGTAGTTGTCGCTTGTCAATATATTGAATGGCTCTTCCGTCAGATCCGTACAGGAAGTGAAAGCCATGGTTGTAGCCATCAGGCTGACTGCACAAAGTGATTTTATATTTTTCATGCTGTATATACTTTTAGTTTAGTAACTGATTTGAACTCCGAATGATACGTTGCGGGCTGTCGGATATAAGTCCATACTACCTCTACCGGCCCATAAGCCAGTGACGTCGACACTTGACGGGTCCATGCCGCCTGAATACTTCGTGATGGTGAACACGTTCTTCATGGTTGCATAAATACGCAGGTTGGAGATCCATTTCGTATTCAGTTTAGGTGTCCATCCCAGCGTGATGTTATCCAGTTTCAGGTAATTACCGTTTTCGAGGAAGTAGTCGCACATGATCTTTTCTCCTTTGATATGGGCATTTTCCTTATAGGCGGATGTCAGCTTGTTAATACCTGTTACTCCTTGCAAACCATAATACATCTGGTATTGATTCAGAATCTGGTAGTCGAAACGTCCGCGGAAATAAAGGGACAGGTCGAATCCTTTATAAGTAAATGTGTTTCCCCAGGCCATTTCCCATTTGGGCGTACCGTTACCGATATAGGTTCTGTCCGCTTCGCTGGCGTCACGTCCCCGTACGGTTTCGCCTCCTTTGATACCATCTTTGAAAACCATAATATTTCCATCTTCGTCGACACCGGCGTAGCGGTATCCGTAGAATGAACCGATTTCAACACCATCCTGCAAACGCTGGCACGGGCCGGGGTTTCCGGGTGAAGGCAGACCGTCGCCTTCCATATAACCCAACTCATATTTCTCGTTAGAGAATGATTTCAGCTTCGATTTGGTATAGGCAAGCGTGGCATTGGTTGAATAGGTGAACTTGTCGTTTTGTACGGCATCCCAGTTTACCTGCAATTCAAAACCTTTGGAATTGGTTGTACCTACATTAGTCATGATCTTTTCGTGCAAATAGGGAGGAACCGGAACCTGATATTCACCGATTACATCTTTCCCTTCGCGGATGAAAAGGTCTAAACTTCCGGATAGGCGCGAATTGAACAAGGTATAATCGATACCCAGGTTGTAGGATATTTGTTTTTCCCAGGACAGGTCTTTGTTAGGATTGTTTCCCGGGCCGTATACCTGAACCCATTTACCTTCACTGTTCGGCATCCATCCGTAACCGGTATATTTCGCCAGAGAAATATATTTATCGAAGCCCGAGCGTCCGGTCTGTCCGTAAGAGAAACGGAGTTTCAGGTCATTCACGGTCTGAGAATCTTCGAAGAAGGAAAGACGGGAAACACGCCATGCGGCAGAAGCTGCAGGGAAAGCACCCCATTTATGATCCGTACCGAATTTGGTATTTCCTTCGTAACGGATAGAACCCGTGAACAGGAAAGTATTATCGAAATCATAGTTGACACGTCCCAGGAAGGCGATCGTCTTTTCTTTGTTTTTATCGGATTCCATGCCCAGACGTCCGTCGGCCTTGTTGTAGTCTCCGGCTCCCAGGTTGTTGTACAGGAAAGCGTCTGTCGGGAAGTTCATGTTTTCGGCATTGAACTTTTCCCAGTTGAATTCCTGATAGGAGTAACCGCCCATTACTTTCAGGTGGTGCCGATCTATATCCAGCGAATAATTGCCTAACCATTCTAACGTATAGTCCACCCATTTCTCATTTTCCAGGCGGGCACGTCCGTTACGGCTGTTGTTGATCGACTCGCGATGGTCTTTGAAATAATACTCGCGTTGCTTCTTGTCATGTCCCTGGCGGCCGAGTTTTAATTCGGTATTCAGGTTCTTCAGGATGTTGAGTTTGATGTTGAAGTCGGTAGTCAGGTATTCCTGTGTAGCTCCGTTTTCACGTCTTGTCAGGTTGAAGATCGGGTTGTAACTATCGAAGTTATTCCGAAATGCATCCATTTCATCCTTCGAATAGGTCGGGTTCAGTTCGACTGCTTGTTTGAAACTTCCGTAATCGGTGTAATCTTCATCGGCGTAACGATAGGATATGTTTCCTGTCACTTCCAATAAACCTTCTAAAGTGATTTGTTTGAAGCTGGCACGTAAACCATATTCTTTACGGTCTGTTGCAATGTCGAGCCCCTCTTTCGAACGGTAGTTTGCCGAGATACGGAAGATGCTGGATTCGCTACCACCGGAGAGGGCCAGGTTGTGGTTCTGTCCGAAGTTGTTTTTGTTGAGCAACTCGTTGTACCAATTCGTACGGGAACCGTAATCCTTTCCGATATTGTTGGCCACAAACTCTTCCGGGCTTAGTATTTCCGGTCGTGCAGCAACGAAATCATGTTCGGCATAACCATCGTATGTAATGGATACTTTACCGGCTTTTCCCTGCTTCGTCTGAACCAGGATAACTCCGTTCGCTCCGCGGGAACCGTAGATGGCAGCAGCGGAACCATCCTTCAATACAGTAATAGATTCGATGTCTTGCTGGGCAAGATTCCGCAGGTCACCGCCTGGCATCCCGTCGATAACGATCAACGGGCCGTTTCCGGCTTTCAAAGAAGAGGCTCCGCGTACCTGGATACTCGGACTGGCATTCGGATCGGCGGCTGCCGTATTGGATACGGATACACCGGCTACTTTACCGTCGATCATTTGTAACGGACTATTGGAAGCTCCTTGCAGGAAGTCTTTACTTTTTACACTTGTCACGGCAGTTGTCAGGTCTTTTTTCACCGTACTACCATAACCGACAACAACTACTTCCTGCAGATTTTCGGTATCTTCTTCCAGTGTGACTTCTATTTTTAACTGGTTGCCTACCGGTATCTCCTGTGATTTGTAACCGATATAAGATATTTGTAGCGTTGCATTTGCAGGTACATTGTTCAGCGTGAAATTTCCGTCGAGGTCCGTAATGCTCCCATTGGTTGTTCCTTTTACTATTACATTGGCTCCGATAACAGCCATCCCTTTTGTATCGGTAATGGTGCCTGTTATTGTTTTGCTTTGCTGGGTAATACTTGTTACCGGTGAATTTTCTGTTGTCGATCGTTTTATATCAGATGCATTTATAGGAAAGGCATAGAATAGAAAACAGAATGCCGACATTTTTGCTATCTCGTTGAAAGAGATGTGATTAAATGTTTTCTTCATAATTGTGAATTAATACTAGTTAGAATTAATAATTTTAATAGGTAAGTGATACGTATCTTATACGTATTGTCTGAACTGTTGTTTTTTCTACGTCATAGGCCTTATTTTTTTAGATTAGAATTAAAGTTGATTTAGTACTCGCATTGAAATTCAATCAATAGTTCTTCAGGAACTAATTACTTTATGGATTTGATTGAGAGAGGAGACAGTCTTTTTATTGGGCAGTTTTGCAAAAAATGTTCTTGAGCAGGAGAAGTAAGTCGGGTAAGACATCATACTCTGTGTTTTTATAATAAAATATTAGCTTATTATTTACTTTGTCTGATTTTAAAGTCAATGTGTTATGATATTATATTAATTTTTTTATTATTTTTGTCCAGTGTTATTCTCAATTTGATTTGTTTTCCATAGTTCCTGAAGAACTATGTCCGATATCCTCTATTCCCGTTAAGATAATGTAAGACTATCATTTTTTATACTCGCATTGATTACCGGCAGTTTTAGCCGGAGTTAGAAATCTTCCGCGGATGCTCCCGAATATCGGATAAAATCTGTAAGTTTACATGCTCAATATTTTGTAACGGATTCTAATACAAAAAAGAAGATGAAGAAAAGATCAATGTTTACTATGCTGCTTGTCTTGTTTTTATGTGCAAGTAACGTTTATTCCCAGACAAAAGTGATTGCCCACCGGGGTTATTGGAATTGTGAAGGTTCTGCTCAGAACTCGGTTACGGCTTTGAACAAGGCTCATGAGGTTGGAGCGTATGGCTCTGAATTCGATGTCTCTATAACGGCAGATGGCATTCCGGTTGTCAATCATGATGACAGTATTCAGGGTTTTTGTATAGAAACTTCTCTCTATGAACAACTGAAAGACCTGAAGTTGAAAAACGGAGAAACGTTACCGACTTTGGAAGAATACCTGATACAAGGAAAGAAAAATCAGGGAACTCAGCTTATTCTCGAGATCAAACCTCATAAACGAGTTGTGAATGAAGATAAAGCGGTTGCAACTATTCTTTATCTGGTGCAGAAATACCAGATGGAAGATCAGGTGGAATACATCTCTTTCAGTATGAATATTTGTAAGGAGTTGATCCGCCGTGCTCCGAGTGCCCAGATTTCTTATCTTCGTGGAGAAGTTTCACCGACAGACCTGAAGATATTAGGCTTTTCCGGCCTGGATTATCATTATAAAGTATTTGACAAACATCCTGAATGGATTCAGGAAGCCAAGAATGCCGGCCTGACGATCAATGTGTGGACAGTGGACGACCCGGCAGTGATGGAGTCATTCATTGCAAAGAATGTCGATTTTATTACAACGGACAAACCGGTACAGCTGAAGGAGATGATTGGAAAGTAACCTGCTATACTGCAAGGAATAATTGCAGGAAGTAAATATTCTTTTTCAGATATTTCAAAGCCTCATTGATGTGTCTTTCCACTGTCTTTGGGGTAATGTCGAGCCTTTCGGCAATTTCTTTATAGCTAAGTTGTTCATGGCGGCTCAGGTAAAAAACTTCTTTTTGCCTGGGCGGCAATTCATTTACCAACCGTTCAATATAAATCTGTAGATCTTTTGCCTGTAACTCTTCTTCTATATCATAAGCCTTGTCGTAAGCCGCAAGGATAGACATTTTATAGAAAGTTTCGTTGAAATTTTTCTTTGAATTACTGAAAATCATATTCCGGGTGATGATGAACAGTAAGCCTTCCAGATTTTCATTTTCATTTACATAACTGCGTATATCCCATAATTTGATAAAAACTTCCTGTACTACTTCCTCGGTGGTAGAATCGTTTGTGTAATAGAGTCTGCAAAACTTGTAGACTTTGTCGCAATATTTGTGATACAAAGAAGTAAAGGCCTCCTCGCTACCGTTTTTTAATGCCAGTATTAGTGTTTGATTATCCAATTTAGCTTCTTTATTGATTATTGCAAAGATAGAAAAGAATTGAAGAATAGCAAAAGTCTCTTAGAAAGATGGTAGGTTTTGTTAAAATAAAAAAAGTTTGATATTCTTCTGGGGGATAACTCTGAATTTGGAGTATTTAGTGTTAGATATGAAGGAAATGAAAGAAGAAGATATTATAAAAAAGGCTTTGACAAGCGGACTAACTGATAAGGAAAAAGAATTTCTGGCCGGTCGGGAGCCTGTTTTACGTCATTTGAAAGAACAGTGGAATGAACCGGGAGATTCGTTTCTTAGCCCTGTGGCTAAAGAACGGGTGCTGGGCCGGGTTATGCGGAAGATACATCCTTATAATACCCGTCGGGATTATTGGATGAAATATGCGGTAGCAGCCTCTCTGGCTCTGCTTATTTCAGTTGGCTCCTGGCTGATAGGACAAAACGGGGCAAAAGAGAAGACTATTTATGTAGTAAGTGCCGGCCGGCAGTCGATGGAGTCGTTCTATCTGCCGGATGGCAGCCATGTGTCGTTGAATGCCGGCGGAAGATTAACTTATCCGGAGTCGTTTGACGGAGAAAAAAGGGAAGTATCCTTATCCGGGCAGGCTTTCTTCGCGGTACATCATGATCCGGAACATCCTTTTATCGTGAAAACAAAAAGTATGGATATAAAGGCATTGGGGACTGCTTTCGAAGTGTTCTGTGTTGACTCCCTTTTTTATGCGGAAATGATTCTGACAGAGGGGGCGGTTGAGGTAAGCACAAAGAAAGAGCGGGAGAAAGGTGATGTCTTACTGGTCAAGCCTGATGAAAAACTGGCTTATGTGATGGGCGGAAAAGCAGAAATCATGCGAGTAAATGCCGATCAGTATTCATCCTGGCGCCGGGAAGGGAGGCCAAATTTCAAAAATGAAAAGTTAGGAATGATCCTTCCCCGTCTGGAAAGCTGGTATGGCATAAGTATAAAATGTCCGGCTGAACTGGCCGGTAAATATAGTTTTACCTTTTCTATTCATGATGAATCGTTGGAACTTTTGCTGGATATCATATCCAAGAGTTCTCCGGTTGCCTATCGTAAAAAAGGAGACAGCTTTGTCTTGTATGAGAAAGTCAATAAATAATTATGTTAAACTTAAATCAGGGATATATGAAAAACAAGCAAACCGGATAATGAGAGACAGTAGGAATACTGGCTGATAAAGAGAAAGAAAAAACGCATATTTATTTTATCTAATTATTAATATGAACAAACGAGTTATTTTGTTGAAAGATGTGTTCTGTAAACAATTCAAAAAACAGATCACACAATTGTTTCTGGTAGGTGCGATAGGCCTGGTTCCTATTTCGGCTTTTGCACAAGTCTATCAAATTACCATGAAGAAAAGTAATGCATCTTTGTCGTCTGTGATTGCAGAGATAGAGAAAGAGAGCGGCTATACTTTCTTTTATAATGATGACCAGATTAATCTGGGCAAGAAGATTTCAATCGATGTTACCGATGCTTCTCTGGATGTAGTATTGAACCATATGTTCAAGAATACAGGATACGTTTACCGTATTGTAAACAATCAGATCGTGGTTTCAAAATCATCCGAAGGGGGGATTGCACGTACATCGTCTGTGAATACGACGCAGCAGCAGAAGAGTGTCATGGTCAAAGGTGTCGTGAAAGATGCGCATGGTGAGCCTGTTATCGGTGCCAGCGTGGTGGAGGCCGGTACGACAAACGGAACTGTAACTGATTTTGAAGGTAATTTTGCCCTGACACTGTCAGGGAGAGATAAGCACGTGCTTATCTCTTATATTGGTTATACAACAAAAAATATTGCGTTGAAAGATGGTCAGACTTCGATTAATGTTATTTTAGAAGAAGATTCTGAATTACTGGATGAAGTAGTGGTTGTAGGTTACGGTACACAAAAGAAAGTGAACCTGACCGGCTCGGTCGCTGCGATTA
Source organism: Parabacteroides caeci (assembly GCF_023656795.1). Taxonomy (NCBI): domain Bacteria; kingdom Pseudomonadati; phylum Bacteroidota; class Bacteroidia; order Bacteroidales; family Tannerellaceae; genus Parabacteroides; species Parabacteroides caeci. The sequence goes on along the minus strand of NZ_JAMOKT010000016.1, from coordinate 95,644 downwards.
GTTCGGAAGAAATCAAAGACCGTGTACAGACAAATGTACTGGCCGCTGTCCAGGGTACGGTTCCCGGCGTAACGGTTATTTCCCGTCCGGGTTCGACACCTTCAATCAATTTCCGTGGTCGCGGTAACCTGGGTACTTCTTCTCCTTTATATGTGATCGATGGTGCGATTGCTGATGCCGACTTGTTTTCGAACCTGGATCCGAACAGTATTGAGACAATCTCTTTCCTGAAAGATGCTTCTTCTTCTGCAATTTACGGTTCACGTGCCGCTTATGGTGTAGTATTGGTTACAACCAAGCGCGGTCAGAAAGAAAAAATGAATGTTTCTTACAGCGGCTATGTCGGATTGAAAATGCCGACTTACCTGCCGGACGTACTCGATTCATGGGATTATGCGACCTTGTTGAACGAAGCATTCTATAATCGCGATGCAAGCAATGGTAAAAATGCCGCTTATTCGGAAGATGAGATCAAGTGGTTCCGGGACGGTTCGAAACCGGATTATTACCCGAATACGAAATGGGCGGACCTGGTGCTCGATAATCCGGTGGTTACCACACAGCATTCGTTGAATTTTAGCGGTGGTAGCGATAAAGTACGTTTCTTCTCAGGATTGGGGTATCTGTATGATGATAAGTTCATGCCGGGACAAAGTTCGCAGCGTTATAATCTGGATATCAATGTGGCAGCCGATGTAACAAAATGGCTGACATTGAAATCGGGCGTGAAGTTTATCCGTAGTACAAATAAAACGGAACATGGAGTTGCTTCGATCGGAAATTTCCTGATGGTACCTTCTACGATGGTTGCGCAGCAGTCGAACGGTGAATGGGGTTCCATTGCCGGCGGAAAGGCAGCTACCCAGTCGTTTATGAACGGTAACCCGTTGCGTGCCCTGAGCAAGAATAATTGGTCGGACGGTAAGACCGACAATACAATGATTGATCTAGGATTCGATCTTAAACCTGTTAAAGGCTTGGTGATCTCCGGGCAAGGTGCATTCAAAGGATGGGAAAGTAAATCAAGAGGGTATACCGCTTTGCAGGATAACGTAAAGAATTTTGAAACAGGTGCTGAAATCCCTGGAACCGGTGTGTATACAAATGAAATGAATATGTTCTGGCAGAGTGAAAACCGGACCATGTATACGTTGACTGCCCGCTACGACTGGTCGAATAAGGTACATAATATCGGCATACTGGCCGGTACCTCGTACGAACATTATAAATATGAACGTCTTTATGCAAAATGGAAAGATTTTGTAACGGATGATCTGGAAGATATGACGACCGGTGGAGAGATCAGCAAAGATCAACCGGACCAGAATTCGTATGGTACGCCGCTGAGAGAATATAAAATCCTTTCTTATTTCGGTCGTTTGAATTATAGCCTGCTGGATCGTTATCTGTTTGAAGCCAACCTGCGTGCGGATGCTTCCTCCCGTTTCCATAAAGATAACCGTTGGGGGATCTTCCCGTCTTTTTCTGCCGGATGGCGTATCAACCAGGAAGATTTCATGCAACAGATCGATTGGATCAATAACCTGAAAGTCCGTGCTTCATGGGGTACGTTGGGTAATATTAATAACGTAGGTAATTACGATTATTTCCAGTTGTATAATAATGGTTCGGATTATAACTTCGACAATGAAGCGGTAAAGGGGGTATTGGAATCGAAACCGGCAAACGAGAAATTAGGCTGGGAAACGGTTGCCCTGACCGATATAGGTGTCGACTTCGATATCTTCAACGGATTACTGAGCTTAACTGCTGATTACTATGTGAAGAACACCAGCGATATCTTGCTGAGTTACAATGTGCCGTTGGAAACGGGTATCTGGTCTAACCCTTCGCAAAATATTGCCAAGGTGCGTAATAGTGGTTTTGAGTTGGCTTTGACGCATCGCAAATCGTTCGGTGATTTCTCTTATATGGTAAGTGCCAATATCGCAACCAACCATAATGAGATCAAAGACATGGGCGAATCTGACGATATTATCCAGAGTGGAGGTGACAAGATACGTTATATCCTGCGTGAAGGCGAGTCGATCGGTTCTTTCTTCGGATTGAAAACAGACGGGTTGTATACACAGGAAGAGATTGATGCCGGTCATTATTATACCTACGGTCGTAAACCGAAAGCCGGTGATATCAAGTATGTTCCGCAACGCGAAAATGTAGAATGGGGGAGTGCCATTAACGGAGAAGACCGCACGATTATCGGTAAAGATGTGCCTGACTTTACATATGGTATTAATTTGAATCTGCAATATAAAGACTTCGAACTTTCTATTTTCGGACAAGGTGTATCCGGAACAATGGCCGGTTTTGAATCTGAACAGGTTTCTGCTTTTATGTTGAACTCAAACCCGCGTAAGTTCCATCTGGGACGCTGGACGGAGGAGAATCCGAATCCGCGTGCTGTTTATCCCCGTATCTATGGCGGACACAGTCTGGATGATTATAATCAGTATTTCTCAGATTACCAGTTATTTGATGCAGACTATTTCCGTATCAAGACTATTTCTCTGGGTTATCGTGTTCCGTCTAATCTTATTTCCAAATGGGGAATGTCTTCTTTGAAATTTTTTCTGACCGGTGAAAACCTGTTTACATTGCGTGCCGATCATGTGATGAAAGATTTCGATCCTGAAGCCTCTTCCGGACGTGGTATCGGTTCGTTAGGAACCAAGTCGGTTGCTTTCGGCGTGAACGTATCTTTTTAATCGATTCAATAATTTAAAATTAAGTAAGAGTAATGGTAAATCTAAATATAAAGAAATGGGCAGTGTTTGGCTTGATAACTGCCTCTTTTACAGCTTGTGATTTGGACGTGATTCCGCCATCCGATATATCGGCAGAAAGTTTCTGGACATCGGAGAAAGATGCATGGTACGGTTTAAATGCTTGTTATGCACAAGGTAACGGTTTTGATATCTGGGATGAGATGTGTACGGATAATGCCCATAGCCATAAACCCTGGGAAGGCCCGTACGAATCTATCCAGCAAAGTGAACTGAGTACGGCGGAAGACCGTGGATATAGTTTTAGTACGGTTCGTATTGTGAACAACTTCCTGGAGAAGGTGGATAACTGTGAAATGGACGAAACCCTGAAAGAAAGGATGAAGGCGGAATCTCGTTTTTTCCGTGCTCAGGCTTATTTGGATCTGACAACTAAATTCGGAAAAGTGCCAATCGTAACAACCGTGATGGAATATGATGCGCCGAACGTTCCGCGTGATCCAGTCGATAAAGTGCAGGCTTTCATCCTGGACGAACTGGCTGCTATCGCTGCTGTCCTGCCGGACAAATACAACGGTGGTTATACAGAGGAGACCGGGCGTATCACACGTGCCGCCGCTTTGGCTTTGCGTGCACGTGCCGCACTGTATTTCGGTAATTACACGGAGGCCGAGGCTTCGGCAAACACCATTATTAAAGAAGGACACCATTCATTGTTTCGTGTGACGTCTTTGAATGAAGCACAGCGAAAAGAAGCGGAAGAATTAGGTCAGTTCATTGATTTTGAAGCAAAGGGCATAGATAAGGACAAATTCGCAAAAGGACTGTTCAGCTATGAAGCTCTTTGGCATCATGACAATGCTTCTCCTTCCAATCCTGAGTATATCCAGACCCGCGAATACATGAATGACGATAATAACAATGACTGGGCGCGTTATACGTATATCCGTCCCAGCCAGATGGGATCAGGATACTCTTCATTCGAACCGATGCAGGATTTGGTGGATGCTTATTGGGATATCGACGGCAAGACAATCCGTTCGTTGATCCCGATGGAAACCCGTAAAACAAATTTCGAGGCGATTAATGCTGAGGTGGATGGCCTGGACCAGGCAGCCTATATAGCAAAGGTTCCGACTATGGATCTTACAAAATTTGCTTATATGCAGGAGTTCCGTAACCGTGACAGCCGTTTGTATGCTTCTATCCAGTTCCCGTTCAAGGGCTGGCACGAAACAGACTTTAAAGGCGGCACGTTTTATTACAGATGGGATCCGACTAAAGCCGGACTGGACGGAAATGAGTCATGGAGTGGATATAGCTATCGTAAAATGGTGGCATTGAGTCCATATAACGATTATAACAGTTCTGATGATTATCCTGTCATCCGTTATGCCGAAGTGTTACTCACTTTCGCTGAAGCCCGTATTGCCAATTCTGGTTGGGACGGTGAAGTGCAGGCTGCATTGAACGATCTGCGTGACCGTTGCGGAATGCCGGATGTGCCGGTTACCATGCCTTCAAAAGACGCTGCTTTGGAATTTGTACGTAATGAACGCCGTATAGAACTGGCCGGTGAAGGACATCGTTATGATGATATCCGTCGCTATGGTTCGGCCTATGGGCAGAAGGCTATGAGTGGAATTACATATGCTCCGAACGGATATAAGCTGATCGAAAAGAAATGGAACGACCGTATCCTTCTGATGCCTATACCTCAAAATGCAATGGACTTGAACCCGCTTCTGAAAGATGATCAGAATCCAGGGTATTAATTAACCTTAGTTCCGGGCCGTCCGGTATGAAGGATGGCCCGCCTTTCTTAACTTATTCGCACTTTATATATTTAAAATACTTATGAGAAGAATTGTTTATTCATTGTTTTTACTGGCTGTTTTAGCCGGTTTTACCTGTAATCAGTCGGTGGCACAGGTAAAAATGATCCCGACATCAGCTCCTGAACGTCCTGCCGGACAGGCAGATGTTTTGAACCTGGCTTGCGATCCTATCCCGACAGTACGTATTGCGTATATTGGTTTGGGTATGCGTGGAAGCGGAGCTGTTTATCGTTCTACTTTCCTGGAAGGGGTAGAGGTGAAAGCTCTTTGTGATCTGAATAGTGATTACGTGAAAAGTGCGCAAAAAACGTTGACGGATAAAAAACTACCCGCTGCCGATGAATATACCGGTTCGGAAGACTGGAAAAAGATCTGTGAACGGGATGACATCGACTTGGTTTATATTTGTACAGACTGGTTGAAACATACTCCTATGGCTGTTTATGCGATGGAGCATGGTAAACATGTGGCTGTGGAAGTTCCTGCTGCCATGTCGATCGATGAATGCTGGCAGTTGGTTAATACGGCAGAAAAGACTCGTAAGCACTGTATGATGCTTGAAAACTGCTGTTATGATTTCTTTGAAATGGCCACCTTGAATATGGCTCAACAGGGTGTATTCGGTGAGGTGATCCATGGGGAGGGGGCTTACATCCACGACCTGCGTTCATTGAATTTCTACCCGAGTGAAAAGGGCGGTTATCAGGGAATGTGGCGTTTGAAATACAACGAGGAACATACCGGAAATCCGTATCCGACCCATGGATTGGGGCCGATCTGTCAGATTATGAATATTCACAGAGGGGATAAAATGAATTATCTGGTATCCATGTCCACTAAACAGGTAGGGATGACTGAATATGCCAAAGAAACTTTCGGTACCGATTCGAAAGAAGCCAAACAGACCTATAAAGTAGGTGACATGAATACCACATTGATTCAGACGGAGAAAGGAAAAACTATTTTGATTCAGCATGATGTAACCAGTCCACGTCCGTACAACCGCCATCATGTTGTTAGCGGAACGAAAGGTTTTGCTCAGAAATATCCCGTAGAAGGTATTGCGCTGGAGCCTGAAGCACATGAATTCCTGAATAAGGCGCAAATGGATTCTATCATGGCTTTGTATGAACATCCGATAACTAAAGAGGTTGGAGAAAAAGCCCGGAAAGTAGGAGGCCATGGCGGTATGGACTTTATTATGGATTATCGCCTTATTTACTGTCTGCGTAACGGCTTGCCATTGGATCAGGATGTATATGATGCAGCCGAATGGTCCTGCCTGACCGAGCTGACGGAAACATCCGTGAAGAATGGAGGTGCCCCGGTCGAAATCCCCGATTTTACCCGTGGTGCATGGGATAAGCTGAAAGGGTTGCGGTTCGCTGAATAGTTACGGATTTAAAATCAATATCAGAGAAAGTCTCCCAGGTTATTTCCCGGGGAGACTTTTTTGATTCTCAATATATTGGCTGGGGGATTCTCCAAATTGTTTTTTGAAACATTCCCTGAAATACTTCGGAGAAGTGAATCCTGTTTGATAGGCAATTTCTGTGATGTTCAAATCACTTTTCAATAAAAGTTTGGCTGCTTGGTTTAAACGGATGTCACGAATGAAATCGTTTGGAGTTTTTCCGGTAAGATTTTTTAGTTTTTTGAAAAATGGACTTCGGCTCATGCCTGCATTTTTAGATAGGTCATCTACTTTTAAATCAGGATTGGATACATTTGCTTTTATGAATTCGATGATTTCCAGTAGAAAGGTTGCATCTTTATCTTCTGTCACAAATTCTTCTGGTTCTAAAGCGGACAATGTTGCATAGCGGCGAGATATAAGTTCTCGACTTTTTAATACGTTCTTGATCTTTGTTTTTAAAATTTCCGGATTGAACGGTTTGGTGATATAATCATCAGCACCGACTGTCAGGCCTTCTATCTGATCGGTTTCTGAACTCAAAGCTGTTATCATAATGAAAGGGATGTGGCAGGTTTGTATGTCTTGTTTGATTTGTACACAAAGTTGCTTTCCATCCATTTCTGGCATCAGAATATCGGAAATAATAATATCCGGACTGTCTTTTCGCGCTATATCCAGTGCTATGGCTCCATTTTCCGCTTCTATTACGTTATACTTATTATTCAGAATACTCTTAATAAATTCCCGGAGATCATGGTTGTCTTCTGCTATCAATATGGTTGGGGAACTTGAATTGGTTTCCTGAATATCCTGTTCGTTCAGCATTTTCGTTAGATATGCCCGGTCTTTTTCTTTATTAGGCCGATTGTTCTCTTTACCTGTCGGGATAATTATTGCTTCATTTGTTGTTGCATCTTTATAAGGAATATGAATGGTGAATATTGTACCTTTATTTACTTCACTTTCCATATCGATACTTCCATGATGTAACTCTACCAGACTTTTCACTAATGACAGGCCGATGCCGGTACCATTAGGTATATCTCCGTCTAACTGGTAGAAACGATCGAATATCAGTTTTTGTTTATTAACGGGAATTCCTTTTCCTGTGTCTTTTACCGAGAGGTTCAATAAATTACCTTTTTCCAGTGTAACACAAACTTCTACTGTCCCATTTTCAGGAGTATATTTTATGGCGTTTGAAATTAAATTGTATAGTATTTTTTCTATAATATTGGGATCGATAGAGCAGACAAAATTCTCTTTGTCGGCATGAAAGATGAGTGTAACATTTTTCTCTTCGGCTAAAGGCTGGAAGTATGCAACACCGTGTTTAATGGAAGATATAATGTCTATATTAATCGGATTAAAGGTGAAGCAACCGGATTCTACTTTTGAAAAATCCAGAAGTCTGTTCACCAGATCCAATAGTTTATAAGCATTGTTTTTTATCGTAGTGAGATAATTCTCCCGGAGGGAAACTCTGCCTTTAGTATTACTGATGGCTTCCAGTGAGCTGATAATAAGCGTTAATGGAGTTCTGAATTCGTGGGTGATATTGGAAAAGAATTGTGATTTTAACTGGTTTAGTTTTTCGAGTTGTGCCCGTTCGAACTGTTCCCTGTTAAGCTGATTTTGCATTTTCAACCGATTAGTATAAATTCTGATTGAAATAAGAATAATACCGCCGATTATTATTGTATAGATAAAATAAGCCCATGTTGTTCGCCACCAGGGAGGAAGTATCGTTATTTTCAGAGAGGCTCCTTTTTCGTTCCAGACGCCGTCGTTGTTGGAGGCTTTAACCCGGAACAGGTAAGTGCCGGGATTTAAATTCGTATAGGTTGCCATGTGTTGTGTCCCGACATAGTGCCAGTTATTGTCGTAATTTTCTAATTTATAGGCGTATTGGTTTTTAGGTGTGTTTGTATAGTTGAGTGCAACGAAGTCTATGCTGAAAATAGACTGTTTAAATGGGATTGTTATCTCTTTGTTTGAAGGGACAGGGATACGTGATATATCCCCACTTGTTTTATTTTTAGGGGAATCATCATATAACCGGTAGTGAGTAATGATAACCCCAGGGGCATAAGGATTCATTTTTATTTGATCCGGACGGAAACTGTATATTCCGTCTACACAACCAAAGAAGAAAGTTCTGTCGGCACCTTTTTCGAAACTCATATCATTGAATTCAGTTCCGACAATTCCATCTTTTAGTCCGAAGTTTATGAATTGGTAAGAAGACAGATTCAGGCAACTGAGTCCGCGATCGGTCGATATCCAGAGTTTATTATTCGGTTCGTCGTACAATAAGCCTTTGATACTTTCGCTCGGCAGTCCGTCTTCCACTTGAAATATTCGATGTTTTTGTTCTTTGTGTGAATATTTGATGAGCCCTTGCCGTGTTCCAAGCCAAAGCGTATCTTGGATTGGGCAGATCGGGATAATAGTGTTTGCCAGTGAATAGGGTTGTTCTTGGTTGGCGAGAAAATTTCTTGTAAAAGAATCCTCTTCCGGATTGTATAAATATAGTCCACAGTTTGTTGCTACCCAGAGTAGGTGGTTCTCGTCTTCGATAACCGAGGTTATCAGATCGGGATAAATGTATTTTTTTAGTTCTTTCGTATTCCCGGGGAGAGTATGTAACTTCGGATCGTAGCAGAACAGTCCGCTGTTATCTGTTCCTATCCATATTCTGCATTGAGAATCTTCATACAGATATTTAATTGAGCTTGACGGGGATAAACTTTTTTTTATTAGTTTGTTTATTGGTTCGGTTAAGTTTCTGGGACCGGATATGATTAGCGATTTTTTGTAAGTTCCCAGCCACAATAAACCCCGGCTATCTTTCAGAATGGTATTGATTGTTGTTTCGCTTAGTTGAGGGGCTATTCGGTTTATGGCAGTATTGTCAATTTCATAAGTCTTGCTATTCAGCGAATAGACTCCTTTTGTATTTAATCCGGCTAAAATTGATTTATTATCCAATGTCTCCAGTGCAAAAACACAATGGATTGTAGATGGCGTATTATACTTGGGCGAAAGCGACAGGTGTGCAAACCTGTTCCGGTTCGGATCAAATTTATTTATTCCGCCGTTGATCGTTCCTATCCATATTGTTTGTGTGGAATCTACATATAATGAAGTGATCCCTTCCGAATTGAGATTTACATTTTCGTGTGTATTGTTTATATATTGAAATTCGTCAGTATCTATATTGTAGCAAGCAAGACCATCTTCTTCACTACCTAACAAGGCAAAAGAATCTTTATAAAAATGAATGTCCAGGATAGTCTGTCCGGATAGTTTGTTGAGGTTTTTCCCGTATAGATAAATTCCGTGACTTTGTGTACCTATCCAAAAATCTCCTTTTGGGTCAGTAGCAATGGTTGTGACTGTCTCAGAATTGAATGTTGAGTCGATAGAAGTTTGATAAAAGGCTTCTTCGATAGGATCGAAGTGCATGATACCTTTATTTCTTCCTCCTATCAGTAAAGAACTTTTGTCCTGCTCAATAGCCTTGATTCCCTGAGAAGCTCTATATATTTTGAGTCCTTCTGTGTTTAGGTCGAATGAAATCAGACACCCTTCTTCTGTTCCGATCCATAAAATATTATTTTTGTCTTCGAAAAGAGAGGAGATGTTGTAGTTGGAATGTGGGCTATCCGTGGTTTCGAAGTTGAATTGTTCGAAACAGTCTTTTTCTGAAATGTATTTGCACAAGCCTGTATTTGTTCCGATCCAAAGATTGTCTTTTGAGTCCTGATATATGTAGGAGATGTAATTATTAGGAATTGATGTCGAATCATTTTGTATATGATTGTATATGGTTATTTCGTAACCATCATATTTATTGAGTCCGTTTTTAGTGCCGATCCAAATAAGTCTGTTCTTATCCTGCTTAATATCAGTGATATAGTTTTGGGATAATCCATCGGCTATTGTTATGTGTTCAAACCAGAAGTCAGGAAAGTTTATTCCGCTTACCTGGAAAACAAAGAAAAGGATTGATAATATTATCAAACTTGTAATTCGTATCATCTTTATAATTTTTGAGCCTTAGTACTAGGAGAACTATGTTATCAAAATTCATTTTTCAGACCAGTCAATAAGTTTATTTTTATGGATAGTCGTCTAGGAAAAAGCTTGTTTTTCTTTATAATTGGTCCAGATTTAACTTAAAGTTCATTTGTGTATATATGTTATGTAATATATACAATCTATAACATATTTGTATCTTGTCTTTTAGATAGAACTATGGGATATTATTAGAAAAATGAATAAAAATACGTTATATTTGCCCATATTAACATAGTTCTCCTAGAACTACAGTATTATTGTGTTTTGGTTAATGTGTTGTTAGTTAGTTGATTGTGTTTTGTTTGATACAATTTTATCCCTATAAAAACCAATTTTTTTCCCTTCAAGTACAATATTATCTTCTGTTAAATCTGATTTGCTCCTATTGAATTTTGTGGTAACTGTAATTTCGCCCTCAGTAATGTTAATCTAAATTAAAGAAAGGAGGGCTATTAGGAGAAAGTAAAAATTATCACAGTTCAAACAGGGTTATAAGAACAGTTGTTAATCATCAGATAAATTATGACCCTTTGCTACAAACAGAAAATGAATTTAATCAACTATTAATAATAACATTATGAAGAACACAGGTTTTTATCTGTTATCTAATCAAAAAGTTTTAAAGCGTTCGCTTTTATTTGTTTCGTTAAGCAGTGCTTTGATGGGAGGAGGACCTAGTTTATGGGCTGCCGGTTCACCTGTTGGATTTGCTGGGGGCGATATTACAGTAGAGAATACATTCTCGGGTAATCAACCAGGGGTTGATGAGATTACTGACGACCGTGAATGGACTATTCAGGGGCAGGTCATGGAAAATGTAGAACCACCTATGTCATTGCCTGGTGTGAATGTAGTTATAAAAGGTACAACATTGGGTACGATTACCGATGGAAACGGTTATTTCAGTATCAAAGCCAAAAGAGGAGATATATTGGTGTTTAAATACATTGGCTTTAAAGATTACGAATACGTTGTATCCCGTCAAATCAGTAACTTGTCTGTCGCTATGACGGCCGACTCAGAAGAATTGGATGAAGTAATCGTAACCGGTATGTCGGAAGAAAAGCGTTTGAACTCCGTTTCTGCCGTATCTACATTGAACGTAACAGCTAATCTGACAACAAAGCCCATTACTTCTCTTTCTCAATCTTTACAGGGAGGTATCACTGGTTTGAATGTGTCGCAAAGCACCGGTCTTCCGGGTGCGGATAATGCCGTGATAAAGATTCGTGGTATCTCTTCTCTTAACACAAACAACGACCCGTTGGTGTTGGTGGATGGTATCCCGATGGATATGAATAATCTTGACCCGAATACCATTGAGAGTATGACCGTCTTGAAGGACGCCGCTGCTGCTGCCATGTATGGTGCCCGTGCAGCCAATGGTGTCATCGTGGTAAAGACCAAGCGTGGTATGCCGGGTAAAGTAAATGTTAGCTATAATGGATATGTCGGTGTTCAAAAAGCTACTTATTTGCCCAAATTTGTAGATGGCGCTACTTTTATGGAAATGACCAATATTGCACAGCAAAATATTGGTGGTGACCCGACTTATTCGCAAGAAGCCATTGATGCAACCCGTAACCATACAGATCCGGTCAAATATCCGGATACGGACTGGGCGGATTATATGTTTAAGGACGGTTTCATCCAAAACCATTCTGTCGGTATATCCGGTGGTAGTAACTTAGCCCGTTTTGCTTTGAATGTTAACTGGTTGAAGAACCAAGGTTTGATAGAAAAAGCAAAATCAGACCGTTTGACTATCCGTGCTAATACGTCGGTCAACTTGTTGGATAACCTCTCTGTTAACATGGACTTCAATGCGTACCGTACGAATCGTTACGAACCGATGTACCGTGGTGATGAACATGCAAGCAAGATTCTAGAATTCATTTATCGTACACCGTCTAATGTCATGTCGGTTTATCCGATGAAAGAGGGGCGCGATGTCGTCTTTTATGGTAACCGTCCGGAGCAGCGCAACCCGGCAGCCATGATTGAACGGGGTGGTGAATTCAAAGCCTTGGAGGATAACGTAAGTATCAATATTGCTCCTCGTTGGGAGATCATTCCGAAGTTGATCGTTCGTGGACAATATTCTTACCGTGTCAGCAGTTCGGCCGAAAGAGAACAACGCCGTGCTTATAACTTCTTCGATTACGAGACGGATGTGTTTTTGCAAACATGGGATGCCATCAACAATGCTTCTAAAGATCGCAGTTCTTATTACTATTTAGGAGGCACGGCTGAATACACGTTTGAAAAAGACAAACATCGTTTGTTTGTGTTGGGAGGGTACAACCAAGAGTTAACAAACAGCAAAGACTGGGACCAGTGGTCAATGGTTTCTTTGTTTGCCAAAGCCAACTATACATTCAACGACCGCTATTTGTTGGAAGGTACGGTTCGTCGCGATGGATCTTCTCGTTTCGGGAAAGGGCATAAATATGGAGTGTTCCCCTCTATAGGTGCCGGTTGGAACGTGACGGAGGAAAACTTCATGAAGGAATTGTCATTTGTCAACCACATGAAGATCAGGGGATCTTATGGTATGTTGGGTAATGAAAACATAGGCTTGTACAAATACCAGAACTTGATTAGTTCAGGCGACGGTACTGAAACGGTATTCGGTAACCCGGATCTGACTTGGGAAACGGTTCGTATGTTGGACCTCGGTTTCGATATGACCTTGTTTAAGGATTTGGATATCACGTTCGACTATTACAACAAGTTGACTACCGATTTGATTCTTGCACCGCCAACATCTTTTATCGGTGGTACGTTTTTGGGTAACGACAAGAGAGTTCTATTAAACTCCGGTAAACTGAGAAACCGTGGTTGGGAGTTGGATCTGAATTACGGAAAGCAATTGACGAAAGATTTCTCGTTTAACATCCATGGTGGTTTGAGCCATAATGAAAATGAAATCAAAGAGTTGTTTGGCGGCCCGTATGACAACGGTACCCGTATCCATACAGAAGGATATGCTTTGAACAGTTATTATGTTTATCCATCCGATGGATTGTTGCAGGAAAGCGACTTCACGAAAGATGCCAGCGGAAATTGGATCCCGAAAGAAGGGGTGGTTATCTATGACGGGCAGCAGCCGGGTGATATTCACTATATCGATACCAATAAGGATGGCAGTATTACAGCTGATGACCGTGTGGTACGTGGTGATGATCAGCCGAAGTTAAACTATTTTGCCAACATTTCGTTGAATTGGAAGAAGTGGAGTTTTGAAACGTTGTTCCAGGGTGTAAGCGGTTCGGAATCTTATTATACAGCTCCGTTCTCATACGGATTGGATATTACAGGGGATGGCTTGACACCAATCACTGCCCAAATGGATTATTGGACACCGACCAATACCGGTGCACGTTATCCGCGTTTGGCTCCGAATGCATCTTATGGTAACAACCACCACCAATCTGATTTCTGGCGTTTCAATTCAAGCTATTGCCGTATCAAGTATATCCAATTGGGGTATACATTCGACCAGATGGCTTTGAAGAGGATGGGTATCCAGAGTATCCGTGTGTATGTCAATGCGCAAAACCCGTTTACTTTTGCACAGGACGATTTGATCGACCCGGAAGGAAAGGGGCAAATGAGTTCTTACCCAATGGTGAAAACGTATTCTTTTGGTCTTAATTTGAACTTCTAAAACAGGAATATACGTCATGAAATTAAATAATGTATTAAATAAAAAGATGTTGGCTGTGTTTGCCTCCTCTTTTTTACTTTGTGGTTGTGAAGACTTTCTGACAAACGACCACCCGACAGGAATCACGGATGAAGATTTCTGGAAAACGCAAGATGAATGTAGCAGCGCTTTAGGAGCGTGTGCTGTTTGGCCCGGTGGTTCTTATTATTATGAAGAACCATATATGGCTTTGATGCACATGGAAGGTATGACGGACAATATGCATTGGGCTGGAAACTTCAAAAGTGAAATTGGTCAAATAGGGAATGGTACTGCTACAGCTACAACCGGTGGCTATATGAGTGACTTCTGGTCTGATTTCTATAAGCGTATCCGCCGTTGCAACCGCTTCTTGGAGCATGTAAACAGTGCATACTTCATCGATGAAAATGAACGTGAACGTATGATTGCAGAAGCCAATACATGGCGGGCTTGGCACCACATGCGTCTGTTGATGTACTATGGATATCACGATGGTATTCCTATTGTAGACAAGTCGTTGGATGGTACCGAGATTTATAAAGGAAGGAACAGTGTGGATGAGGTACTCGATTTCATCAATAAAGATTTGGATGAGGTTATCGCTATCACCAATAAAGATGTATTCCCTTGGGTATTCGATGACAGCCGCCGTTCTCGTATGTGCCGCTCGTATGCATTGATGCTGAAAATTGATGTGAATCTTCAGTTTAAAAGATATGATGTGGTAAAAGAGGCTTGTAAAAAGTTCTTTACACTTAATGAGGAAGCCAAAAGTGGAGGCATGGGCTATGAACTGTATTATGATCCGGATATGAGTAAAGAGGCTGTTGAAAGACATTATAGCGGTATGTTCACTTATGCCGGCCATAAGAATAAGGAATTCATCATTTACAAAAATGGTGCTGCCTCTGAAGCCTGGTTCCGTAATGCTCCCCAGAGTTTGAGTGGTCAAGGGGCTTCCGGCGTGTTGAAATCGTTGGTAGACGAGTATGAAACAGCCGAAGGCGTTGCTTTGAAAGATTTGCCTGCAGACGAACGCACGAAGTTTGAACACGATCCGTTATACAAACCTCGTGACCCGCGTTTGTATGCAACTGTTATCGTGCCGAATGATAACACTTCTATCTCAGGTTTTGAATATAAGCCGTTTGAAGATGGTGGCGCAGATAATGTGGGTACAGTAGGTGCAGTAAAAACAGGATATATTTTAAAGAAGTTCTTGGATGAGGAAGACCGTTCTCACCCTGCCGGTGGTTCTTTGATCTATCCTTACTACCGTTATGCCGAAGTATTGCTCGACTATGTAGAATCTTTGGTTGAAACCGGTGATTGGCAGAATCCGGATGTAGAAAAATACATCAATATGATTCGTAACCGTGCCGGTCTGCCGAATATGAACAAGACGGTTTACAATACACAGGAAAAAGTGCGTGAACTGTATCGTCGCGAACGCCGTGTTGAATTTAGCTTTGAAAATAAGCGTTATTGGGATATTCGTCGTTGGGGTATTGGTAACGAAACCATGAATGGTCCGGCTTTAGGTGCTTATAACCCAAAGACAAACAATTATGTGAGATTGGAAAACCGCACATGTACATTCCCGAAATACGATGCATGGCCTCTCCCGCAAGATGAATTGAACTCAAATCCGAATATTGAACAGACTTCGGGTTGGTAAATAATTCTTAGAATAGTAGGAGGGGGGCTCCTCCTGCTATTCATTCGATAATAAATTATTAATCTTTAAATTAAACGGTTATGAAAAAAGTAATGTATTTATTAGGAGTAATGATGGCTGTTGTTTTAGCTGGTGTTAATGTATTCTTTGTGGTACAGGATGGTAGGAGTGATTCACTGGAAGTAAAGGATGCTCAGGCAAGTATAACTAGAACTAGTAATGCGGGATGTGATCCAATTAAGTATCAAATAGGGTATAGGGAAGATTGGGAATCTCGCGAAGCTATAGATGGGTATGTAAAGGTAAATGGTGAATCTAGCTTTATCGGAAATATTGTAGGTGGCGGAGAAGTTAAAATTAATGTTCAAGTTCCTGTATGTTCAGATTCGCCTCAAAATTGTTGTGATAAAAAGCATTTAGATAAACCATTTCAGGTTCTTTAATCCTATTTTGACGTTGTTTTGATTTATTAATCCCTAATGATAGTGTGTAATAAATTCAAAGCAACGTCAGTTACATGTAGTAATAATGAATAAAGAAATCCTATGAAGTATTTATTATTTTCTATATTCTATATATTTCTGATTGCATGTTCGGGGCAAAATCAGAAAGGACAAACGGTTTGTGATTTGCAAACGATCAGTATCAAGGAAGGTGAGATTGAAAAGTTAACAGATGCAGATGTTCTTAATTCCATTCATTTCGTGCCGTTGGAGACGACGGATAGCTGTTTGGTAGGAGGAGAGATAAAACAGCTTGAAATATTTGAAGGTAAAATTTTTCTATTGGATATGAATGCGCAAATCTTTGCATTCAACTGTTCTGGTAAATTCCTTCAACGCATAGGGAAACGTGGACCTGGTCCTGAAGAATACGTAAATGCAACCCATCTTTATATTGATCCTTTTCAAAAATGTATTTGTATATACGATGCTTCTACTTCATATATGGTACGATATACTTTGGATGGTACTTATCTGAATAGGAGTAAGGTTCAAATTAATCATAAAAACATTTTAGTTTCACATGTTAATCTTTTGGATAAGAGACATATTTTGATACAACCTAATAACTCTCCAACAAGTTTATATAATTATGTGGTTTTGAATGATGAAAAGAATGAAGTAACTATCCAATCTTATCATTTACCCTATTTAGGTATAGGAGATAACAGTAATTCTTTAGGTAAAGCGAATTATTGTATAGGAAAGAATTTTTATGCAACTAGGTTATTGTCCGATACGATTTATCAGTGGACCAAAGAACAGTTTGTTCCTAAGTTTATTCTTGAGACAGGATTGAAATATACCTCTAAAGAGGTTGTGGATGAATATGCTCCTTATTTTATAATTGCAGAAGCAAAAGGCAAGTTAAATCAAAATGGATATTCAATAGGAATAGATCGTTTATTTTCTACAGATAATTATTTGCATTTACAATATTCAGGATTAGGATACTTTGATGCTATCTTTTGGAACTTTTCATCCAATAAAGGATATTTATACCGAACAGAGTATAATTCAAATCCATTGTCATTGTTTTATCATAATATAATGTCCACATCAGAAGATGCGTTGATCCGGTATTTGACAACAGAGGAACTATATAGGTGGGAAGATAAAATTCGCACCACCAATCACCCGGAAGTACCAGAGTTATATAAAAATCTGAAAGAAGAAGACAATCCGGTATTGGTGTTGTACGATTACGATAAACTTTTGAGTCGATTTAAATGAAAAATACAGTTATATCAGCCTTACTCGTTTTGTTTGTCCTGTTAAACGGTTATTTGTTGTACAAAACGGTTTATCAGCAGATTCGTATTGCTCGCTTAGAAAGGAAAAATTCTGATCTGGTGGTTTCGAATGCCAATTATGAAGAAATCAACCATTATCTCGGTTATATCCTGCGGAAGAATCAGGAGGCAACCTATAAGCCGCTGGTTATGAATCAACGAATTTCGTCCTTTCTTGCTTCTCAACCCAAAGACAGCTATATTTTGGTGAGGTACGACGTGAATATATGTTCGACCTGTTTAGTGAAGTTCTTTAATTGGTTGAACGAATTGATAAAAAGAGCTGGTAGTGATAATGTCCTTCTGTTTCAGATAGGTGAAAGCGACCATCCGGATGTCGCTGCGGCTATGCCGAAGAAATGTAGGATTGTCCCGATTAAAGCGGACGAACTCTATTCAGAAGTGTATCCGGAGACAGAAACCCCTTATACATTTGTCTATAAGAAAGGCGAAAAGTTCCCATTCCTGTTTGCCATGTATCCGGACGACATCATTGGTATGAATGAAATGTATTGGGATAGTTTTGTCAGTTACATACGTAATACAGCCACATTTGAAAGCGATGTGGAGTTGTGCGATACAACTTTTTTTATTCGTGATGCTGTAGAAATATGGGCGGACTATAAAACGGATGTGCAATTGGAAAAGGGGGATTCCTTGTTGCTTCCGAACGGGCGAAAGGTGGTGATACGTTCCACCATTCCTAAAGGGGCTTCGCTTCGTTACCCGCATTATGAATATTCAAAGGGAAATTGTTGCGATAAAGACTTTTTGAAACAGGAGTATCGATTTCCTTAAAATGTAAAAATATGAAAGGTATTATCTGTAAATACTTATATACGATAGCCCTTGTCGCTCCTTTGTTGGCTGTAGTTGTTGTCAACAACCAGTGGGCGTATGGTGCCATTTATTACCGGTACGGTTGGTTTTATCTGACTGTATTTGTGATTTTGTTGTTTACCGTTTTGGATTTTTTGTTCCGGAAAGGTGGAGGCAAACTGTTTCGTGTATCTGTATTGGATATGATCCTTTTCCTTTTTATCTCTTATTTGGCTGTCAATTATTATTTATCGACATCCATCTCTGAAACGTATTTGTGCTTGTCGATTTTGCTATATGTCTATTATATCTGTTTTCGGTATGCTTTTGTTGTGAAAAGATTGTCGGTACGTCCGGTCTTGTTTACCTTATTGGGAGTGGGAGGCATAGAGGCCGTTTGGGGAATACTTCAAATATATAGGCTTTTGCCTTCTTATCATGCTAACTTTTTAATCACTGGAAGTTTTTTGAATCCGGGGCCTTTTGGTGGTTTTCTGGCCATTTGTGTTCCGTTGGCAGTATATGCTTTTTTGAATGAAGAGAAACAAAGAATTAAAGGCTTATTGGTCTTTTTACTTTTGCTGTTTGTTGCCGCTTTGCCTGCTTCTATGAGTAGGACGGCATGGATTGCTTCTTTTGGCGGTACTCTTTATGTCGTTGTATCGCATTATGGATGGTTTGAAAAAATGAAACAGATAAAAAACTGGCAAAAGATTGTTTGGGTTATTTTATGTTTTATCACTTTTACTATTGTTATTTATTTCTTGTTTATATTGAAAAGTAACTCGGTGTTCGGGCGTTTTCAGGTTTGGTTCGTATCTCTCCAGGTATTGGCAGAACACTTTTTTACCGGTGTCGGTTTGGGGAATTTTTCGGCAGCATACGGATTGAAACAGATTGCCTGTTTTACCACACCGGGCATATTCCCCTTGGATGAAAAGTTGGCAGATTGTCCGGAATATGCGTTCAATGAATTTATCCATATAGGGGTGGAGTTGGGCATTGGAGGGGTTTTATTCCTTATCGCTATTTTTTATATGGCTTTGCGGAACAGTCGCTGTACCCATAAAGGAGTTACCGGTTCATTGATCGTATTGTTTATATTTTCTTTGTTTTCTTATCCGCTCAGATTGTTACCTTTTTTGATCGTATTTGCTTTTTTATTATCAGTACAATCTGAGAAGGCGGGAATAACGTTGGGATGTCCGAACCTTTGGGTAGCTAAAACGACTATGTTGTTGTTTTTCTGCCTGTCTATCCTTTTGTTTGGAAACAGGTTGGCGCATTATGAAGCATTGAAAGTATGGAATAAAGCTGTTTATACAAACGAATTTAAACAAGGTTATCGTTATTTGCGCGATCAGCGTTTGTATTTGACCAATTATATAGATGCCTTGATTGTTGAAAAAAGATACTTTGAAGCTAATTGTGCGATCCATCAGCTGCAATCGTATTGTTGTGATTTACGCCCTTATATATTAGCCGGAATGAATTATCAAAGCTTGGATGATTTCAAACGGGCGGAAAACTGTTTTTTGAATGGCCATTATTTGGTGCCTGAACGTCTTCTGCCTTGTTATTTTCTAGCCCGTTTATACCTTCAATATGAACAAAAAGAGCAAGCTCTTCAGTGGGCAGAACATATAGTGAACAAAGAAGTTCGCATCCAGTCGGAGTTGGCTTTCAATATACAACAGGAGATGGAGAAATTGATAAAAGAACATAAATCCTTATAATGATGAAGCGTAGGACTTTATATATGATAGGAGGAATCGTATTCTTGTTGGCAAATATCTTTTTGTTTGCAGGTTCTTCGGTGTTTGTTTTCTCGCATGTCGTGTCGGAATCGATGATGCCGACGGTGTTGAAAGGCGACTATGTCGTTTCGTGCCAGTTCATCCCCGGTTGGAGATTGGCGCATACGGACCGGGATACGGTTTCGGTAAAACGGATTTTCCCGTTGTCGGCTATTCGGCGAAATGATTTGGTTGTGTTCAATTTCCCTTTTGTAGATAATGGTTGGAGGATGATATACAATACAGGTAATTATTATATAAAACGATGTGTGGGACTTCCGGGAGATACTCTTTTGAAGGAGGAAGGAAAATGGGATGTGGATAGCAAACTTGGTTCGCGAAAGACAATTTATATACCTAAGCAAGGAGATACCATACCTTTAAATAAAGATAATTATATGTTGTATTGGCGGTGTATGGATTATGAAACGAGGATGGATTTGGAATATAAGGATTCGACCTTTTTTTCAATGGAAGAAAATTGGATTATTATGTGTTCAAGAAGAACTACTATTTTATGCTGGGCGATAACTGGATGAATTCGAATGACTCTCGCCATTGGGGATTATTGCCCGAAGATTTCATTGTGGGTAAGTCGTTGTTTGTTTGCTATTCGGTTGATCCTGAAACAAAACGGCTTCGATATGGTCGAATAGGTAAAAAACTATAAAGCTTGGAGATATGCAAATAAAATATTTGTTTTGGGTGCTAGCGTTTGTTTTCGCTGGATGCGTGAAGACAAATGACAAGGAAATCGAAGTTTATTTTCGTAGTTCCGGAGATTCTTTGTGTCTTTATGCCTATTTGCATTTGCAGGAACAGTTGCCTCCTGAAAAATTGGAATGTTTGACAATCGATAAATCTTTTTTAATTCAAGACATTGAAAGGGCAGTAAGTACTTATAAGAAACGGCTGGAAACTTCTTATATTCCGTTTAGCTTGTTTGAAGAATATTTGCTTCCACCTGTCATAGAAGACGAACCGTTGGAAAATTGGCGGGAGATATGTTTGGATAAATTTTCGTTTCAGAACACTTTGGATGTAGTGGAAGTGTGTGATACGGTTAACGCATTGCTGAGTAAGGATTTTTCTTTTAGTTACGGAGAGATACCTGCCCGCTATTTGTCGTGGAGTTATTTGGACACGTTGACAAAAGGCGATTGCTACCACATGGCAAAGTCTGTGTTGTATCCGTTAAGGGCGTTAGGTTATCCTTGTACGATTGATTTTAGTCCCTGTTGGGGAAATACGACCGGTGGGCATTCATGGAATGTGGTTTATATAGAAGGGAAGATGATTCCGTTTATGGGACGTGAAAAAGGGGTATATGCATACGACCCTTTCCGGATTTATAACTTTGAAAACCCCGAAAGGATGAATCCTGCACGTTATCCGGGAAAAGTGTATAGAAAAACATTCTCTGCTAATAAAAAGTTAAAACAGTTGATAGGGCATATTTCAATGGATGATTTGCCACCTTTTTTATCAGACTGTCGAATGATGGATGTGACGGCCGAATATCTGCCTGTATCGGATGTGGAGATAGAGGTTACAGATACGATTCCTGCGGAAGAATCGGTTTATCTTGCTGTCTATTCGGATGACTGGACGGCCACAGCCTATACTGATACGTATCAAAATAGGATAGCGACTTTTAAAGATGTGAAGAATGAAATGCTCTACATGCCGGTTGTCTATCGAAAAGGAAATATATATCCGATTGATCGCCCTTTCATAGTGGATAGGGTAGGTGAAAAAAGATTTTTGACAGCGGATGATTCGACGGAAAGATGTGTAGTATCTTATCTATTACCTTTAATGACCGAAATGTCAACTGCTGTGGCCAACAAAGATCGATTACCGAAAGATATTTTCGACCGCCTGTATTCCGGCGAAGCACGTAAAAGGCCTGTTAATGGCGAAGCTTATTCTCTTTTTTATTGGAATGCTAACCAATGGCAATATATCGGCACTGAAATTGCAACTAATAATCATATTATTTTCCCGGAAGTTCCTCAAAATGCCTTGCTGTATTTGGCAGACAAAGACAAGAAGTTCGTAGGGCGATGTTTTACCTTGAATAAAGGAGAAATGATTTGGTGGTAATAAGAAAATCCAAATGAATATATAACCAGCGTAACTTTATGGTTGCGTTTAATTTAAATTATAATATCATGAGTGCATTCACAAAATTCTGGAAAGTATGGTTGAACTTGAACCTGCTTACCAAAGACGTAGAGAACGATTACACAGCAGAAGTATCTACTGTAGGGAAAACATCACGCAACGAAGACATCGCGAAACAGATTATCGAGGAAGGTTCTGAAATAAAGTATGATACTTTATTGTCTGTCATCAACCAGCACGACCGTATTATCCGTGAATTGTTGCAAAACGGCACCAGCGTATTGACCGGGGTTGCCCTCTATTCACCGAGTGTGGGGGGAGTATGGAATAGTTCTACTGAGAAGTATAATCCTGAGAAACATAAGGTTTCAGTCAGTATAAGTCCTTCTGCCGAGCTGCGGAAAGCTCTTTCGGTAGTTGGCTTGGAAGTGCTGGGCGTGAAAGACAGTACCGCGCGTATCGGTTTGGTGACTGATACGGCTACCGGCTTGACCGACGGTTCGATGACACCGGGCGACGATATCTTGATCTCCGGCGAAAAGATCCGGGTTGCTGGAGAAGCTGAAGGTGTCGGTGTATTCTTTATCGATTCGAAAGGCGTGGAAACGGCAGTTACCCGTCGCTTGACACAGAATGATCCGAAGACAGTGATTGCCCGTGTGCCGGCAGAATTGGCCGAAGGCACATATACGCTCCGTATTGTCACGCAGTATTCCAATAGCAATACCTTATTGAAGGCTCCGCGTGTGATTGAATACGAGCATGCTTTGCGTATTGGCAACGGTGGAGGTAGCGACCGTCCGGAAATCGAATAATTTGTTCGATCGACAGACGTACACCTGTTCGACTGACAGAGGCGCTTCTGTTTGATCGACAGGCGTACGTCTGTTCAGTTGACAGCAACGTGGAGTGTGACCTATGATTAAATTATCCCCCAATGAAATCTGAAAAGATGGAGACGAAGCAGAAGGCTTTCATGATTCCCGCCTCATGGAATAGTTTCGACTTGGGTAGCCGATATCCGTTTTCTTCCTTTCAATTGGATTTTTATTATACAAAAGCATTGGACTATACGGTTTATCAAATGGATGAAGCGGATGGCAGTTTCTTCCCTAAATATCGGTTTGATTTGGGCGACAGGAGTTGGCCCGAAGATGCCAAAGAAGTTCAACCATACGAAGAACTGCGGAGGAGTAATATTATTTAAAATAAAAACATATTCAGTAATCAAATAGAAAGTGTATGAAGAAACATTGGATGTTATTGGCGGCATTGTTCATGCTGTCTTGTTCGGACGATAACGATCCGATAAAAGAGGAACCGGAAACGGACGAACCGGATGAACCGGGAATAGAAGTGGTTGAACCGGAACCATATCGTGCAAGCCGTATGTTGATCAAACATGGGTTGCAGTTGCAGTGTTGGGTGGCTACCGATAATTATGAATTGGGTGGAAAAGCCGGGCAGCCAGCCTATAACCTGTCGATTCCGGATTGGAAGCTGACGGGGTTTACTGGGCCTACTTTTTACGGACCGCCTCTGATCAACACTTCTTATTTCAAGGAATTTCCCGATAGCCAGTGGGCAATAGCCAAAGCGCCTCATGCCGATCAGTTGAAGAAAGAACCGACGGATTATGAAGAGAAGAACGGGTTCCTTTCGGAAGATCAGTTGAAGTACCTGGACAAACTGACTACGATCTGTTTCGGTGACGAAGAAAACTACTCGTTTGACGTGGCGAAGATACTGAAAAAGTGGTATGACGTGGCGCGCCGTTTGTATCCGGACGCCTTGTTGCATAACAATCAATTCGCCGGGCAGTGGAGCCGGACGGATATGCTTACTTACATCAAACTTGCCAAGCCGGATTTGCTGACCTACGATTGGTATTATTTCCATACCTGGGATAAGGATAATTATATAGGAGCCAAAGACATGGCCGGGCATCTGGCCGAATACCGCGATCTGGCGTTAGGCGGATGGGAAGGTAACAAGAAAGATTATATGGCGTTCGGACAATATTCGCTGGGATTTGTAAACGAAGGCACCTACAAACTGACTGAATCGCAATTGCGCCTGTATTATTATATGACCTGGACGTTCGGCGGGAAGTGGCTGAACTGGTTCCGCTTCTTACAAGGGGATGGTTATGGAGGACAAACGGCACCGACCGACTGGTCGCTATTGCTGGAACAGGGGATGCCCGGGCATCCGACCAAACACATGGATTGGGTGAACCGTTGCAATCGCGAGAGCCTGCATATTGGCGATTATTTGGTGCGTTTGAAAACAACCGATGTCCGTTATGTGCCGGGTACCACTAAATATACGGAAGGCAAACCGGGGATGATTTCCGTTCTTAATCCGGAGGCTTCGTTCTTGAAAAAGGCTGAGGGCAGGATCGTGTCGGAGCCGGAGGAAGGTGCCGATTTGTATGTTGGTTTCTTTGATGTCATACCGAAGGAAGAGCAGGGTGACCCGGGCTTCTTCAAGGAAGGCGAAAAGACGTTTTTCATGGTCACCAACGGGTATGCTTCGAAGTTGGAGGAAGAGGCTGCTCCTTTGACACAGCGTGTCCGGTTGGGTATAGACTTAGCTGAAGCCGGTGCCACAAACTGTTATTGGATTAATCCGGAGACAGGTAAAAAAGAATCACTGGAGGCTATAGGCAAAGAAGATGATACGACCTATTTTCAAGTGGATTTGCAGGGAGGAAGCGGAGCTTTATTTATGGTAGAATAAGCAGATTAATAAAAGAAAGGGAAGATGAAAAAAGATTGTTTATTATTGGTTTTGATCGCATTATTTAATTTAACAGGTTGTGAGCAGCCGAAAGCGCCGGAGGCATGCGGACCAGTTCCGACGGAAGCCCAACTTAAATGGCAGGAGCTGGAGCGTTATGCTTTTATTCATTTCAGTATGAATACGTTTACCGATATGGAATGGGGATATGGTGATAAAGATCCCCAATTATTTAATCCGTCGGAACTGGATTGCAGGCAGTGGTGTCGGTTATTTAAGGACGCTGGAATGAAGGGGGTTATTCTGACGGCAAAACATCATGATGGTTTTTGTTTGTGGCCTTCGGCTTATACGGATTATAGTGTGAAACAATCTCCGTGGAGGAATGGTAATGGGGATTTAGTGCGTGAACTGGCTGACGCCTGTAAAGAATATGGATTGAAGTTGGGTATTTACCTTTCTCCCTGGGATAGAAATCATAAAGAATATGGAACGGAAGCTTATATCACCTATTTCAGAAATCAACTGAATGAGCTGTTGACGAATTACGGAGATATTTTTGAAGTTTGGTTTGATGGTGCAAATGGCGGTTCCGGTTATTATGGCGGGGCGGATGAAACACGTAGCGTAGATCGTAAGACCTATTATGACTGGCCCGGTACCAATCAATTGGTAAAAAAATTACAGCCGGATGCTGTAATTTTTAGTGATGCAGGTCCTGATGTTCGTTGGTGTGGAAACGAGGCCGGATGGGTAGGTGAGACAAATTGGAGCACGCTTCGAAGAGAAGAAGTCTGGCCGGGATGGCCTCATTATCAGCAATTGCAGAATGGACATGAAGATGGTTCGTACTGGGTACCGGCAGAAGTGAATGTCTCTATTCGTCCGGGGTGGTTCTATCATGAAGATCAGGATGAACAGGTGAAGACTGTCGATCAGTTACTTGATGTGTATTATCATTCGGTCGGTCGTAATGCTACTTGGAATTTGAATATTCCGATCGACAAACGTGGGTTGGTTCACCCGACCGATTCTGCCGTCCTAATGGAAGTTGCAAAGATCTTACAGAATAACTTCAAAGAAAACTTAGCACTACAAGCAGAGGTCAGGGCTTCGAATGTGAGGGGGAAAGATTTTGCTGCTGCTCATTTAATTGATGGAAACAAAGATTCTTATTGGGCAACGGATGACGAGGTGACTTCTGCTTCTGTGGAGTTTGATTTTAAAGTTCCTACCGCGATCAATCAATTCTTGGTGCAGGAATATATTCGCTTGGGACAGCGTGTAAAAGCGTTTACTTTGGAAGCCTTTGTCGGTGATGAATGGCAGGTTGTGGCGACAGGCTCGACAATCGGATATAAGCGAATCTTGCGTTTCCCAACAGTGGAAACACAAAAACTTCGTTTCACGATTAATGATGCAAAGGCTTGCCCCTTATTATCGAACGTCGAAATTTATCGGGGAGAAGAAAGGAATATAAAAACTTCGGAGGAACAGGCTACTCTTCATTCGGGACAGGAAAAATCAGAATGGAAGGTCTTGTCGAAAGGGATTACTCCAAGCGATTATTTATTGGATGGAAATTACCAGACGGTTTATCGCCAGGCTGAACGTTCGATTGTTGTCGATTTGACGAATAAGTTGGGGGTAAAAGGTTTTCAATATTTGCCCAATACCGAAATAGGCTCGGATGGGTTGATATTCGAATATAAGTTTGAAGTATCGGAGGATGGAAAAGAGTGGCAGGTTGTGAAAGAAGGCGAGTTCTCGAATATTCAAAACAACCCTGTTTTGCAGACAGTTTCTTTTGAACTGGTGCAAGCGCGTTATGTAAAACTTTCGGCGAGAAGTGTTGTAAATGACGCTCCTACGATTGAATGTGCAGAATTAGATGTGGTAATTGAATAACTATTCTTATCTTCGAGCACTAATTGTAAATATGTTTGAAATAGAATGAAGAAGTCATTACATGCATTTTTAATGACGGGAATAGTCTGTATAAGTATTTCTTGTTCCCGTCAGTCTGTAAGTGAGCGTGATACGCTTGCCTTGATTCCTGTTCCACAGGAAATGAAAGTAAACTCTGATTCTTTTACGCTTACCCGTAATGCTGCGATTACGCTCGATCAGTCGAATCAGGCATTGGTGGGAATTGCCGAATATTTGAATGAGAAAATTTCACCTGCTACAGGTTTTGAACTTTCGGTAGAAAAGCATGGGAAAATAGAATTCAAGCTGGTGGAGGATGCGTCTTTAGGGGATGAAGGTTATCAGCTGAAAGTGAAACATTCAGATATCCTTATTACAGCCAATAAGCCTGCGGGTATCTTTTATGGTGTACAAACACTGTTACAGATGTTTCCGGCGGAGATTAAAAGCAATACTGTGCAGCCTAAAGATAAGAAATGGACTATTCCTTGTGCTGAAATCACTGACAAACCCCAGTTCCCCTGGCGCGGGCTGATGCTCGACGTTAGTCGCCACTGGTTTACCAAGGAAGAAGTTTTGAAGTATATTGATGAACTGGCCGAATACAAGATGAATGTCTTCCATTGGCACCTGACGGACGACCAGGGATGGCGCCTGGAAATAAAGTCCTTGCCGAAACTGACGGAAGTTGGTGCCTGGCGTGCTCCCCGTGTGGGCCAATGGTGGCAGCGTGAACGTCAGCAACCGGGAGAGGAAACTACCTACGGCGGTTTCTACACCCAGGAAGATGTGAAAGAAGTGCTGGCCTATGCAGCAAAACGTTATGTACGTGTTATTCCTGAAATAGACGTACCCGGACATAGCGTCGCAGCGTTGGTCGCTTATCCGGAACTGTCCTGTATGAAAGCTCCGGATGCTGTGAATGTCGGAAATAAGTTCTACGGAGAAGATGAAAATACCCTTTGTATCGGAAAGGATTATACATTCGAGTTCATGGATAAGGTACTGACGGAAGTTGCCGCCCTTTTCCCGGATGAATATGTACATATCGGAGGTGATGAATGTTTTAAAGGCTTCTGGCATAAATGTCCTCGTTGCCAGGCCCGCATGAAGGCAGAGAACCTGAAGAATGAAGAAGAACTGCAAAGTTATTTCATCCACCGGATGGGCGATTTGCTGAAGTCGAAAGGAAAGAAACTGGTCGGCTGGGATGAAATCCTGGAAGGCGGTCTGGCTCCCGATGCGAACGTAATGAGCTGGCGTGGTATGGAAGGTGGTATCAAAGCGGCTAAAGCCGGCCATCATGTGATTATGACTCCGACGGAACATTGTTACCTGGATTTATGGCAAGGGGAACCTTCTGTTGAACCGGATACCTATTCTATGTGCCGTCTGAAAGATTCATACAGTTTCAACCCCGTACCGGAAGGCGTTCCGGCCGAAATGGTGCTGGGCGGACAAGGAAACCTGTGGGCTGAATCGCTTCCTACTTTCCGTCATGTCGAATACATGACCTGGCCGCGCGGATGGGCCTTGTCGGAAGTATTATGGAGCGGGCCGGCTAAAACGGATTGGGAGAAATTCTGGCCGCGTGTCGAAAAACATTTTGTCCGTGCCGACCAGGCAGATATAAACTATGCCCGCAGTATGTATAATGCAATTGTGAGCCCGTACTTGCAGGATGGTGTTTTGCAGGTGGAACTAGGTAGTGAGATTGCCGGAACGGATATCTACTATACATTCGATAATACGGACCCGGATAGCCATACTCCGAAATATACCGAGCCGTTGAGCATACCGAAAAATGCAACCTGGTTGCGTATCGTGACCTATCGCGACGGTAAACCGGTTGGCAAAGTAATCACCCTGACAACAAAGGAACTGGCAAAGCGTGCCGAGTCCGACAAAAGAACCGGTCACGGGAATCTGACTGTTGAGTAACAGTCTTTTAACGAGTTGTTTGTAACATATTTGTAACAACTTGGTTTTATCTTTGTAATAAGGTTGAAATATGTGTGAAACAGAAAAGCTGTTTCTTTGCTGCCGGAAACAGTGATGTAACATATTTTTCACCGCAACCAACAAAGTTAGGAATGAAGATAACAAAATTAATGGCGCTTGTCCTGTTGGCGCTGCTTCCCTTTCTCGCGGAAGCTCAGAACACGGAACAAATAGATGCCCGCATCGATTCGCTTGCGGAAGAGACAGCAACACTGGATAAAATAGTGCAGAAACTGAGCAAATTTAAAGTTTCTGCCTATATCCAGGGTCAATTTCAGTACGGACAGGAGGATGCAACCCTGAAAGTCGGCGATAAGAACGAACATGAAGATAAAGGTTTTAACCGTATCGGTATCCGCCGGGGACGACTGAAGTTTGAATATAACGACGGCATCGGAACCGGAGCAGTACAGATTGAGGCCAACGACAAAGGCGTCAGCTTCCGTGACCTTTATATCGGTATCAAAGACCCCTGGACGAAACGCAGTCAGTTGATGGCCGGTGTCTTCAACCGTCCTTTCGGACATGAGATAGGTTACTCTACCAGTGGCCTGGAATCGCCTGAACGTGCAACGATTATCCAGTATTTTTTCCCGGACGAACGTGACCTGGGTGCTATGCTGACGCTGCGTACCAAAAAAGAAAGTCCTCTCGCTTTCCTCCGTCTGGATGCCGGTCTGTTTGCCGGAAACAGTATCAACCGCGAAACCGATAACCGCAAAGACTTTATCGGTCGTCTGGGTGCTGACAAGGAAATCGGCAACTGGGGTAAATGGGGAGCAGGTATTTCTTATTACAACGGAGGCGTCTACAACCCGACTACAACTGCCTATGAGATGGACGGCAAGCGTTTTATCGAAGTTGATAAAGGTGAAACCGGAACGTATATGAAACGTGAATATATCGGTATGGATGCCCGGTTCAGTTTCTTGAGTTCATGGGGAACAACCTCTTTACGTGCCGAAGGTCTTTTAGGCACACAGCCGGGAATTGCCTCCAGCAGCAAAAGTCCGAATACCGGAACACGTCCGGAGAATCTTCCCGAAAATGCCTTGTTCAAACGTCCTTTTATCGGTTATTTCTTCTACCTGGTACAGGACATCGGGACTTCCCCATTCTCTGCCGTACTTAAATATGATGTATACGACCCTAATACGAAACTGAAAGGTAACGAAATAGGTACGGATAACTCATTTACTTCTAAAACAGATTTGGCCCAAAGTACATTAGGCATCGGCGGTTTATACCGTTTCAACAAACATATCCGTGTCCAGGCTTACTACGAATTCAACTTCAATGAAAAGAGCGACTTCGTAAAAGGATATGAAAAAGACCGTAAGGATAATGTGCTGACGGTTCGTTTGCAATACAAATTCTGACAATAAACAGCCGACAGGCATTTTTTGAAAAGGGTGCATGCTTTTCCCGAAGAGCATGCACCCTTTTTGGGTATAGCATGTATCCTTTTTATTCATAGAAATGTAATATCTGTTTCATGTAGTTGAAATACTTGTGTTGTTCCTTTGCATCAGGAAATTAATTCAAATAAGAGTAATGAAAAAGACAATTCTTTTGGCAGCTATGGCAGCCTGTTTGTTTGCAACAAATGTATTTGCACAGAAAATTAAAGGAAGTGATACCTGTTTGCCGGTCAGCCAGACAGAAGCTGAAAACTTTATGAATAAGAATAAAGGAACCAAAGTGACTGTAACAGGCGGTGGTTCCGGTGTCGGCATCTCCGCCCTGATGGAAGGAACAACCGATATCGCCATGTCTTCCCGTAAAATGAAATTCGACGAGAAAGTCCGTTTGCAGGAAGCAAAGAAGAATGCAAAGGAAGTGGTTATTGCCTACGACGCTCTGGCTGTAGTGGTTCACCCCTCCAATAAGGTGGATAACCTGACCCGCGAACAACTGGAAGGTATCTTCACCGGAAAAATCAAGAACTGGAAGGAAGTAGGCGGAGCCGATATGAAGATTGTTGCTTATTCGCGCGAGACTTCATCCGGTACATACGAGTTCTTCAAGGAAAGCGTATTGAAAAATAAGAACTATATGAACGGTATCCTGAGCATGCCTGCAACCGGAGCCATTATCCAGTCGGTCAGCCAGACAAAAGGCGCTATCGGTTACGTCGGCCTGGCCTATGTAAACAAAGATGTCAAGGCGCTGCATGTGTCTTATGATGCCGGCAAAAGTTTCGTTGAACCTTCATTTGCCAATGCGAAAAATAAGACTTATCCGATTGTCCGTCCTTTGTTCTATTACTATGAAGCAAAGAGTGAAGGTAGGGTAAAACCTTTCATCGACTATGTACTCTCTGCCGAAGGCCAGGAGACTGTTAAAAAAGTAGGATATATCCCCGTAAAATAAGATAATAACTCCCGTTTTTCCCACGGATCGATAATATTGCACAAAAGTGTTATACTTGTGCAATATTATTGGTCCTTTTTGCACATCATTTGGTTTATTGTGCTACCTTTGCCTCGCATTTATAAACTATATAAACATTTCATGAAGACATTAACAATCGGAGATTTGAAACCTCGCTTCCCAATCATCCAAGGTGGGATGGGCGTAGGCATTTCTCTATCCGGCTTAGCCTCAGCCGTAGCAAATGAAGGTGGGATTGGCGTTATCTCCGCTGCCGGTCTCGGACTTTTATATAAAAAGCTATCACCCAATTACACAGAAGCAGGCAACCTGGGCCTGGCCGAAGAAATCCGTAAAGCCCGTGAAAAGGCAAAAGGTATCATCGGTGTAAACGTAATGGTGGCTCTTTCCGATTTCGCAGAACTGGTGAAGACGAGTATCGCCGAGAAGGTAGATATCATCTTCAGCGGTGCCGGACTGCCGCTCGACCTGCCGTCGTTCCTCAAGAAAGACAGCGTGACGAAGCTGGTGCCCATCGTATCAAGCGCCCGTGCCGTACGTATCATCTGCGAGAAATGGAAGAACAACTACGACTATCTTCCCGATGCCGTTGTACTGGAAGGCCCTAAGGCCGGCGGTCACCTCGGTTATAAGGAAAACCAGTTGGAAGACGAACATTTCTCACTGGAAGAATTACTTCCGCAGGTTGTGCAGGAAGTATCTGTTTTCGAACAGAAATACAACAAGAGAATCCCGGTAATTGCAGCAGGAGGCATTTATACGGGTGAAGATATCAAACGCGTGATGGACCTTGGAGCATCGGGCGTTCAATTAGGAACCCGTTTCGTCACTACTACCGAGTGCGACGCCAGCGATGCTTTCAAAGAAAGCTATATCAAGGCGGAAGAAAAGGACATCGAGATTATCAAGAGTCCTGTCGGAATGCCGGGGCGTGCCATCCATTGCAACTTCCTCGAGAAGGTGAAGGCCGGCATCAAGCAACCGAAAGCGTGCCCGTTCAACTGCATCAAGACGTGTGATATTTCGAAGAGTCCATACTGCATCGTTACGGCGCTGTATAATGCTTTCAAAGGAAACTTTGAAAACGGATATGCCTTTGCCGGAAGCAATGCCTGGAGGACCAGCCGTATCATGTCGGTGAAGGAGACAATCAACGAACTCATTAGTGAGTGGAAAGCAAAAGAATAAATTTTGTCTACTTATATGAATACAAAAAGCCCCGGTAAGCATGATGCCTATCGGGGCTTTCTTTGTTATCTTTGATGTTTATTGTTCATCCAGCCATTTGCTCAGTTCATCCCGGTTCTGGGCGGCAGCCTTAACGCCTGCGTTGGCAGCTTTGCCGAAATAGTCGAGCGCCTGCTGATACTCTTTCTTCTTGGCGTAAGCTACACCGAGGTTGTTCCATGCTTCCGGTGTATTGATTTTTTGCAGACGGGCGATACCTGCATCGTCAGCTCCACGTTCTATCTCGAGGGCGGCAGTGTTCTGCTGTGCCACCGGGTCGGTCGGGTAGAGGCGTACGGCAATGTCGAATACTTCCTTGAATTCAGGGCTGTCTTTCGGATAGGTGTTGGCTACCACGAACATCTCGTTCAGGCTCAGATACTGCGGTTTCGTTTTGATCACCTGTTTGGCTTCGTTCACGTCGAACGGACGGGCGATGTAAGCCAGCGTATAGTCTATACGGCGCAGGGCAGGATAATAATCATCCAGTAACATACGGTAAGTCTTGCCGCCGTTCAGTGCTTTCAGTTGCGCTTTGCGTTTATTGATATCGGACACTTCCAATACTTTAAGGATTTCATCGCGGTTGGACAGGTTGGATGCCTTGATTGCGTTGCGTAAGCCTATCCAGTCTTCACCTTCCCAGTTCACCTTCATCAGGGATGCCGGCATGTCTTCCTTATCCTTCATATAAGCGGCGAATGCTTTGGCGCGGCTTTCCGACAGTTTCATATTATAATCGTAGCCACCTTCCGGTGAAGCATATCCGGTGATATTGAATTCCGTAAACTTCAGGTTCTTGTCGTTGCGTACTTCGCTAACGATCTTGCTTACCTCTTTCAGTTCGGCGGCGTTGTTTTTGAAGTCATGCAGCAGGACAGACTTACCCACTTCGAAGTTGAGGTAGGCCGAGTGCGTTTCGCTACGTTGTTTTACCGGCTCTGCGGGAGGTGTCACATAACTTAGCTCGTAGGTCGGTGCGACAACCGGCGGCAGGATACGGGATGACAGCGGAGTGATATTGCTTGCCACGTCGCATGAAGCGCATCCGGTCGTATTGGCCTGCATGACCAGTGAGGCGTTACGCATCCAGCTTTCGTACGGTACGGTCAGCGTCATCGGGATAGATTCCGCCTCGTTCTTTTTGTGGCGGAAGATGACTGTCGGAGTCTGTTCGAACGGTTCTGCGCCGAAGCCCATCTCACGGTCGAGTGCTTTCATACGTTTCTTTCCGGTAATCACGAACGGGTCGAATTTGATAGTGTGCGCCTTGTCCGCCGATTGGAGTACCGGGGTTATGATGACCATGTTCTGCGATTTCAGTTGCATGTTGTTGAGGTTGGCTGTTGTAGACAGGCTCACCTGGCTTCCCTCTTTTTTTACTTGCAGGTCGCTGTATGCTATGCCGTCGGGACTGACAACCTGCGCCTGCATGCTCCCATAGGCGGAGCATAATAAAACGGTTACTATATAGAATAACTTCTTCATTTTGTTTGTTCGTTTTTAGTGGATAAAATAGATAAATGAGATGGAGGCTTTTGTTACACCCCAATAGTTGTGGTTGCCGGTGCGTAGTTTGGGCATGTCTTTGCCTTTGGCGTATTCGTCGTAGTGCATACGGGCATAACCGGCACCTATCTCGCCTTCAATACCCCAGCGTTTGCTCAGAATCCATTGATGTCCAATACTGATACCGCCGCCATACATATAACCGTCGTAGCGATGGTCGCGCAGTTTCTTGAACATGTCGAATGGCAGTTTGAAGCCGGCCACGTCGTACTGTCCGCCCAAGGCGTGTACACCGATAAATGTACCGTTGAACTTCTCGCAGGTCCAGAAGCGTACGCCTGCATGGGCCAGCCAGTGTTTGGCTTGTTTGTCGTTGTTGAACTCGAATGGGTTATAACCCGCAGAAAGGTCCATTGTAACCTTTTTCCCTAATCCCACTTCCAGACCGAGGTTTGGAGTGGCAGTGGCATCATAGACGATATTATTCTTTAATGCTACATGCTGTGCACTTGCATAGAGGGATAATAATAGCGTTGCCCCTATTAAAAAGAATTTCTTCATGTGATATTCAATATTAGTTATACTCTTCCTTCTTAACAGGACGGTTCCGGCGATTGTTTGGTTTGTTTGATAAAAAGGGTGAAAGGTTATGATTAATTATCAAGAAAAACGATGGTTTTTGTATTTGTTATGTTAATACGGTATGAACCGGATTATTCCCGTGGCTTTTGAATATCGCTCAGCTCTACCAGCTTATTGACAATGGCATATACAGTCAATGCACTTGCACTATGTACCTGCAATTTGCGGGCGATATTTCTCCGGTGTGTAATGACTGTATGGGTGGAAAGGAAGAGACGGTCGGCTATTTCGCGGTTGGTCATTCCTTTGACGACACAGACAACGATTTCCTTTTCGCGGGTACTCAATGTTTGTTGTTCATCGCCATCCCCTTCGCCGTCTTTGCCTTTGGTATGCAGGCGCTCCAGTTTGAGCTTCATTTCGTCTGCACTGTCGAATATGCTGATTTGGTCGTCATAATACCGGATAACGGCATGTTCGGCTACGGAATAGAGCAGGGCCAGGCATTTCATATCCGGGCAACCGGTCATCTCCTTCAGGTGAGGGATAGTGAAATAACCCGGGATGGAAGGGTTGATGATGAGGACGTCCGGCTGGTGTGTCCGGAGGTCCTCCGTAAGCGATTCGATCGTCGCTATTTCTGATACCTGGATACGCAGGCCGGGGAGACGTTTCAACATGGTCTCCAGCCCGTAGCGGACAATGGCGGAAGGCTCAGCAATAACGATTTTCAGATTGGTGCTCATGGGGCATCATTTTATTGTTTTTTCTAAAGCAAGTATAGCAGGCATGAAAAGGTAGTCTTCCACATGGTTGTGGGAGGCAAGGTCCTGTTCCGTTGCGAAGATGTCGAACAGCACGCTGTTCAGCAGGTTGCTTCCGGGGCCCGGATAATATTTGATGAGGATATTCTTCAGTTCGATAATCTTCATCTCTATCTGGTCGTGCCGTTTGCGGAAGATTGAAATATTGTATTTCGGGTCTTTCTTCCCTTCCAGCAAGCCGCGGACATACGGGAAAACGACTTTTTCTTCGTATGACATGTGTTTATTGACTTCCTCTGCATATTCGTCGAAGAAGCGCTGGATGACGAATGCTACGTCCTGCGGGCATTCTGCGATGGCTTCCAGAAGTTTTCTTCTCAGATGCGGCAGACGGAAATTCAGGAAATAATCGTGTGCGTTATGCAGATAGGTAATTAATGCTTCAATGGAGAGGCAATTGCTTACGTTGGTGACGGGAGCGGAAATCTCTTCCGTCAGGAAATTGACGACTGTCAGGAAAGTACAGGCGTCTACTCCGTTCTGGCGGCATACTTCTCCGATATTCTTTTCTCCGAATCCCAAGGCAATACCAAAGCGGCTCATCACAAGAACCATCGGATAGTTCTCGCAGATAAGGTCGCTCATTTTGTCGGTTTCCCGGTATTTCCCATTTTTATACATAGGCTGTTTCTTTCTTGTTTTGGTGTTATTAATTCACCAAAGGTACTCCTTTTTCTTTTAATGACTTTGAACGTTATTAATCTTTCACGTTTGTTGAGGACGTTTGCTTTCCATAAGGAACCGTTGGTTCGTTCAGATATTGCGGGTCTTGATTACGTAAGGTATAGGCCAGGCGCTCCGGATTACGGCGGTTATCCCATATAACGAGAACGGTAATTAGTTCATCGCTGTAATGATAAAAGAGGGAGTATTCCGGAACAGCAATAAGATATCGTAAATGAGGATATTCCGTAGCTTTTCCTGATAAAGGAAAGGATACAGCCTGCTTTATTGTTTCTCTAAACTTGTTTAATAAATAATTGCTGTACCGGTTATTACCATTGCGTTCGTCATAAAAGTCTGCAATTTCTTCTATTTCTTGCAAGACCTCTTCATCCCATATTATTGTTCTGGTGCTAACCATTTGGCAAATCTTTTTTTCATTTCTTCGTCAGAAACTCCTTTTCCTGCTTTCATTCGTTCTAAAGCACGGTCTATCTTTCCTTTTAATTCCGAAGAAAAGTATAAGATATCGTTTTTTTGCTCCTTTTGGTCGAGTAACTGTTCGATTTCATTGATAAGATGTTCGTCGAATACAGTTTCCAAGCGTTGGAGAAGTTTTTGTTTGCGTTCAATTAATGTCATATCGCTCTTGTTTATTGATTTTACTACAAATGTAAGAATATAATCGGTTACAGCGGCGGATACTCCGGTTCGTCTACGGCAACGACGGCCAGGCATTCGATTTCGACCAACCAGCCGGAACGGCATACCGGGGCACGGACAATCAGGTAAGGCATATTGGGATGATTCGCTTTCATGTATTGTTCAATGCGGGCGAAATCACCGGTGTCACGGATATAGACGATAGCTTGCATGATGTCGTTCAGGTCGGCTCCGGCTTCATTCAGCAAGGCGGTGATGTTTTCAATCATACGTTCCGATTGCTTGATGACATCTCCCGGATGTACGATCTCACCATACCGGTCGATGCTGGCGGTACCTGAAACGAATACATGGCGGCGGTCGCCATATGTGATGGCTGTTCCCCTTTCAAAAGTCACGCCATATTCATACGTCCGGCTCAGGTGGTCGGGGGCATAGAGATATTGAATCTGTTCCTGTCCGATACCCGATACGGCATACGTGTCCATTGTCACGAAAACATTGGTATCCTGATAGCGTCCCTCAATGCCGGTACTGGCAATAAAATGAGTGTTTTCCGTCAGGTTCTGTGTTGCAAATACATCTTTGCGGGCTTTGACGACTCCCGGATAATTCACGTCTACGTTCTGAACAAATATCCAGGTGCGGATACAGTTGTTTGCCAACGTGCAGTTGGCGGCCGTCAGCTGCATGATATAATCGCGGAAGATGAGTCGTGTCTGATACTCCGAATTGGCAGCACGGTTGCACAGGTTAGCCCCGAATAGTTGGCGGTAGTTGCCATGACGTGCTTCAAACAGGTTACTGGGAAGAACCTGCGTCTGTACTCCGGTCTGAAGCCATGCCCAAAGAGCTATTTTGGTACCGTTCATCGGTGCCTGTTGTACGATGG
Organism: Parabacteroides caeci; assembly: GCF_023656795.1. Classification (NCBI taxonomy): domain Bacteria; kingdom Pseudomonadati; phylum Bacteroidota; class Bacteroidia; order Bacteroidales; family Tannerellaceae; genus Parabacteroides; species Parabacteroides caeci. The sequence goes on along the minus strand of NZ_JAMOKT010000016.1, from coordinate 58,230 downwards.
ACAAAGCGCAATACGGGTTACTGCGGTCCTGTTCCATCAGCGATGCTGTCTGGTTGGTGACATCGCTCAGGAAGTAGCGGCGGAATACGGCTGTCGGGTTTCCGGGAAGTTCTTCTACACATTGCGTATAGGCTTGCAGAAGATTCTGTAGTTGGGTAGGGTAATCTTCCATGCAATCTGTTTGCTGGAAGAGAAGATGATATTCTGTAATACCCTTTTTAGTCTCGAATGAGGTGATTTGCACCTCTGTCTTATCGTATTGTTTGGAAATTAGATTCATGGTATCCTGATATGTTTTGTTTCTTTCCCAAAGATACAGCATATCAGTATGAACCCAAATTTTGGAGTGTGAAAAGAAAACAAAAGCTGTAAGAAAAATATATCAGGCTTTTTTTATGTCGTTCAATTCAATCAGTTTATTTACAATTGCATATACGGTTAAACCGCTGGCACTATGTACTTGCAGTTTGCGGGCTATATTGCGGCGGTGTGTGATTACCGTATGGGTAGATAGATAGAGGCGGTCAGCTATTTCGCGATTAGTCATTCCTTTCACAACACATATAACAATCTCCTTTTCACGCGAACTGAGTGTCTGCTGTTCCTCTTCTCCCGTATCCGGGCAGGCTTCCTCTGCGTTTAGCCGTTCCAGTTTATGCTTTAACTCATCCGGGCTGTCGTAGATGTTAATCTGGTCATCGTACGACCGGAGCTGGGTATGGTCGGCAGCCATATACGTAAGGGCCAGGCATTTCATTTCGGGACATCCGCATTCCTCCTTTAAACGTTGTATGCCGGAATAACCGGGTAATGCCGGGTTAATCATCAAGACCTCCGGGCGATGCATACGGAGACTTTCTATGAGACATTCGGCGGTCGCTATTTCTGTGAGCTGGATGTGAAGTCCGGGCAGTCGTTTCAGTAAAGTAACCAGTCCGCAACGGATAATGGCAGACGGTTCGGCAATAGCTATTTTGATGTTAGGACTCATAAAGCAGTAGTCATTTTATTGTTTTTTCAATTGCCAGTACGGCGGGGACGAAGAGGTAATCTTCTACCCGGTTATGAGAAGCCAAATCCTGTTCGGTGGCAAAGATGTCGAACAGGACACTGTTCAGCAGGTAATTGTCAGGCCCGGGATAGTATTTGAGCAGGATATTTTTAAGCTCTACGATTTTCATCTCTATCTGGTCGTGCCGTTTGCGAAAAATACTGATATTGTATTTGGAGTCCTTCACACCGTCCTGTAGATTGCGAACATAAGGAAAGACAATCTTTTCTTCGTACGACATGTGCTTATGTACTTCATAAACATAATCGTCGAAGAATTTGGTGATGGCGAAGGCAATATCACCCGGGCAGCCGGTAATCGCTTCCGTCAGTTTGCGGCGGATATGCGGGAGGCGGAAGTTCAGGAAATAATCGTGCGCATTGTGCAGATAGGTAATCAGTGAACCGACAGAGAGGCAGTTGTCGATGCCGTTTATCACAGTGGGAGTTTCTTCCGTCAGGAAATTGACAACGGTCAGGAAGGTACAGCTGTCCACTTCATTTTGCCGGCATACGTCGCCGATGTTTTTCTCTCCGAATCCCAAGTCGATGCCGAAGCGGCTCATTACGAGAACCATTGGGTAGTTCTCGCAAATCAGGTCGCTCATTTTATCTGTCTCTGTGTATTTTCCTTGTTTATACATAGTTGTTATTTTTAGGATGTTATGTTTATAGACAGGGGTATTGCGGAAGGTCGGCCGGTATAATAGCCACGCATTCCGTTTCAATCAGCCATCCCGGACGGCATACCGGTGCCAGTACGATAAGGTGCGGCAATTCCGGATAATGGGTACTGATATATTTCTGTACATTCTCATAGTCTGCCGGGTCGCGCAGGTAAACGATGGCCTGCATGATGTCGCCGATGGAAGCCCCGGCCTCTTCCAGTAGGGCGCTGATGTTTTCCATCATTCGACCGGTTTGTTTCAATATGTCGCCGGGATAGACAATCTCGCCTTTATTGTCGATACTGGCTGTACCGGACAGGAAAATATGCTTCCGGTCGCCGTAGGAGACGGCGGTACCCCGTTCAAAAGTCACCCCGTATTCATAAGTCGGGTTGAGATGGGTAGGGGCATACAGGAACTGTATCTGTTCCGGTTGCAGGCCGTCGACCGTGTAGGCATCCATTTGTACCAATACATCCGGATCGGCATGGCGTCCTTCTATACCGGTGCTGGATATATAATGTGTCTTTTCCGTCAGGTTCTGCGTGATGAAAACTTCCTTGCGGGCTTTTACTACGCCGGCATAATTGACGTCTACATTCTGTACGAAGAACCAGGTCCGGATACAATCGGCAGCCAGGGTACAATGTTGTTCGGTCAGTTGCATCACATAGTCGTTGAGCAGCAACCGGGTCTGGTATTCGGAAGTCGCTGCCTTATTGTGTGCACCTCCGTTCCATAGGTGGCGATACCCGTTGTGGGATGCTTCAAACATTCCTGAGTTGCAGGTTTCTGTCGCCATCCCGGTTTGCAGCCAGGCCCATAAGGCTATTTTGGTGCCGTTGAGGGGTGCCTGTTGCACGATGGATAAGGCGCAGAACGGGTTTTCACACTCCCGTTCCATCAACCCATCCGCTTGGTTGGCCGCATCGCTCAGAAAGTAGCGACGGAAAACGGCTACGGCATTACCAGCCTCTTTTTTAGTCACTGCGTCGTATGCTCTTTGTAAAGAATCCAACTGTTCCCCGAAAGAAAGTGAAGGGTCGGTAACGGAAAACATAATATGATATTCCGTTACCCCTCCCTTGCCTTCAAATGAACAAATTTGAGCGGATATGGTGTTTTGTTCGTATGTTTTTGTTGTGAATCTCATTGTCTGTTTTGTTATTCCTCATTAATTATTTGGAGCTCCTTCTTGTATCCATGTTTTTATAAGCGCAAGAATTTCTTGCTTACCTGTACTGTTGAACATATCTTTATGGATAGGATTTTCTTCCAGTATCTCGAGTATAAAACTATTATGAGGATCACCGGGCGTTACATAGTTCATTCCTTCTTCCGATACAGGAGCTTTAACGTTGACTAATGATTTATAAGCTATATTTTCCCTTAAATCGAGGTTTCCGGCTAATCCCGAACTACTTTCTCCGTGACAGGAAAGACAGTTTGTTTTAAAGACTTGAGACTGGATACGTTTGAAGCTTGCCAATTCTAACTCTCCAAAATTAATTTCAATATTCTCTCCGTTGTTTTCAACTGGCTGGTTACAGTATGAATAGATCACTTTCTTCCCATTGCTGATAATGGCAATATTTATGCTTTTTGTATCAGGACTCAGGTTGTTCAGTTTGACTGTCCGTTCTCTCCCGTCGATTGTCGGTTTGGAGATGCGTTTTGTCAATAAGGGTATTTGCGTGTCTGTTCCAAAGGCTGCAAGAGATAAGTAGTTCTCTTTCGGCCAGGCATCAATACCCTTGAAGGTTACTGTTACGGAAGCGGTTCGTCCCGAGTCGATCGTTTCGTCCGGATAAATTGTTCCTTCATCGCATCCGCAAAGCATTAGAAGAAAGGAGCAAACGAGCCCTGTATATTTATTCTTCATAATACATAAGTTTGTTAGAACGTAAACTGTAACATTGCTGTTGCCGAATGGCGTGCGATACCGATGCCGTCTTCGTCGCGGTCACCTTGGGTAGCGTGTCCGGTACGTCCCATATACTGGTACATGACCTGCAATTTCAGGTTATTGTTGAAAAAGTAATAGTTCATTCCTACTGCCGGCATATTTAACAAACCACCGTCATCTGTAGCATTGCGGTCGAATACGTCATATCTCAATGCCCCCTGTAGTTTTGGTGTAATAAAGTAACCGGCCTGTGCATAAGCTCCCCAGAAATTTTTATCAGGTTTCTGCATGATTTTAGTAAAATGCATATTCATGAAGTAACCTTCCGCAGCAAAATACCAGCGGTTTTTGATCCAGGTAAATTCCAGTCCTACACGGGCATCGCTGGCGGAAAGAAATTCGGCTTCAGCGTTGTAAGAGGCAGAAACTGCGATAGACATTTTATCATCATTCAGATTTTCCGGTGAACCTTGGGAGTTCGGCATCTCTCCTTTTGGCATAAAGGCAAGACGGCCGGAGTAGAGTAGGGATGGTAACCATTCGTGATCATCGCAATTCGTCTTTGTCGCTGTATTGACATCGATGCCGGTCCCGTTGAATATACCTACTTGATATTCCCATTTATTATTGACTAATCCGTGTACCATAACACCCAGGTCGAAACCAGTCGACATACTCGGTATCACGTAATTGAGGTCATAAGGAAGTAAGATGGATTGAGTGGCCGAATAAGGTAATACAGGAAACAACGTTTCTCCCAATGTGCTTAGATAAGCGTGCATAAATGGTGTTTTGAATTTACCGGCGCGGATACGGAAAGATTCTTTTATAGCAATGTCGAACCATGCCTGCTGCAATAGTGCACCACCACTTTTGGCCGGATTCAATGATAAGTTGAAAGTAACTTTGTTGAATGCCTTCCCTGTAAAACCGAGGATGGCATTAGGTATGGCAAAACCAGAGTTCGCCACATTTTTAGCATAATGGCTTTCCAATCCTTGGTCGTCATATCGGTTATAGGTTGCACTAGCCTGTACAAGGGCATAAGGTTTGAACAGGAAATCACCTGCTTTTGTGGAAAAAGAGAACCCTTTTTTACCAGCCAAAGAGACCACATCGTTTTCTACGTATTTGTCGTCAATTTCTTTTTTAGTAGTATCTTGTGCTTGTATCTGAATTGTTGCAGATAATAATGCTGCTGTCAACGCGATATATAATTTTTTCATTTCAATTTGTTTAACTTGTTTATAAACTTTGAAGAAATTTAATAAGAGCTTCACGGTCATCTTTACTCATACGGGCGAATAATGTGCGGGATGCGGCTCCTTCGCCGCCATGCCACATGATGGCTTCCGTCAGGTTGCGTGCCCGTCCGTCGTGCAGAAAATAGCTATGACCGTTGACCACTTCCTGTAATCCCAGTCCCCATAACGGTGTAGTACGCCATTCGTTGCCGTTTGCTATTCCGCTTGGATAATCGTCACCCAGTTCTACTCCCATGTCGTGAAGCAAATAGTCCGAATAGGGGTGAATGATTTGATTGCCGAGTTGAGGAAGTTCTGTATTGTTGAGCAAGACGGTTCCTCGTGGCCGTGTCTTTAGGGTGGTTACATGGCAAAGGTGGCATTTAGCCTGATAGAATAGTTGCTCTCCTTTTTTTACAGTAGCGTCATTAATGTTGCGACGTGCCGGTACACCTAAAGTTTGCAAATATAAGTCTACATCTTCCATATCTTCAGTCGATACCTGTACTCCCGACATGGCAAATCCCATCATATTACTTTGTCCTTCGCCTACTTCATGCGGGAAACGGTCGTTTGTTACACCCAGGTCTGAAGAAAAACCGAGTTCAACAGTCAGATCCTGATGGTTCGCCTTGTTTCCGGAAAGACCGATCTGTTTTTTTCCTTTTTCCGTTACATAATTGAGTCGTCCGCTAATACCATATTCCGGATAATTACTTTTTGCTGCAATTTGTTTCAGTAAATCCAGATCGAGTGCCATCATTTGTCCCATTCCAACATGGCGTAGGGGTTGGCGGACAGATATGCGTATATCCGACATCGGGATACTGTCGGCATACCATTCTGTGATCTGGTAGTGAGGTGTCAGCAGTTCATATTCTTCACCGTCAGGAAATTTGTATTTTTGTGCCGATGTTGTTATCTTAAGACGTCCTTCCGGCTTTGTACCATAAATGGCCTGGTCGTGCAAGACACGCCCGTAGTCAGGGAAGTAACCTCCGCTTTTGCGGGAGATGTAAATCAGCATCGAAGAAAAACCGGCTCCTGACCCGCCATCTGCTATGGCAGGACGTGTTCTACCGGTACTTTTGTGGCAGCTTCCACAGGAATATCCGGCATATAGCGGACCTAAGCCACCTCCGGATACATTTTCTACGCCACGTGCGTCGTCATATAGTCCGTCGCCGCTGTTAAAACGTTTTTCCAGTTCTCCTGTCACCCACTCTGCCTGAGAGTCATAGGCGTCCGGCGCATTGGAAAAAATAGTAGAGATACCGGCAGAGAGTTCTTCGGGGGATGCTACCTGGCCATTCGGCTTTTTGACTAGCCAGTTCTCGATATCTTCCGTTTCACAACTGCAAAGCAAACATCCGATAATAGAGAAATATATGAGTAATCTCTGTTTCATTTTATTGGTTATTGATATATAGCTTAAATGCAAAAGAGGGGAGGAACCTTTTTGTTATAAGGTTCCTTCCCGATACTTATATTATGTTTGTGTTATTCGGCAGAAAGCTTGGCACGGATTTTTCCTAATCCGTTTGTCAATTCCTTGCATGCATCCGTCGCAGCCTTGATTTCTGTTTCAGCTCCCAGATTGTTACGGAATGGACGTGGCATGTCTTCTATCGCTTCAATTGTTTTGTCGATCTGTACAACCATCAAGCTATCCAATGTCGGGTTTATAACCTTGACCAGCGCATGCAGACTATTGGCACTTGCATTCTCTTTATCCAGGTCACGGCCTCCGAAGTATGAGTTTTTGATGCTGACAATATTGTTTGCATAGTCATCGATAGAATTCCAGCTATACCATGATTCTACGGCTAATACTCCCGGGTTGTTCGGGTCTGATGCATCTTTGTTACTGCCATTCCATTTATCAACAGGGTCCTGGATCTTTTGAGTTCCTACCTCGTTGGAAATACCAGCCATACCGTTATCCCCGTTTAATATTGTTTCAATGGCCTGGTAAACAGTACTTAACCCTGTATAAGCCGAACCGTCATGTTTTTTCATCGCATCCCCGTAAGAAGTTGGTACGTTGATATCTCCTAAACCTTTGTCCCATCCATTATATAATGCTGTAACATCTTTCAGCATGTGTTTAGATACAATTTGAAGATATTTCTTTTCATTGTCACTGAAAGGTGATTTCGATATTTGACGGGGATCACCGTTATCGAACAACATTCTTTCTGCTGTGTGGAAGCCACGAAGGTTTTGAGGAGCATCGGCAGGTGCGTCTTCGTCGTCATCAACATCACCATCTACATTACTAAAATCTCCGGACTCTATAATTTTATCAATCCCATTTTTATCCAATGGCCAGCTATCCAAGCTTGGATCATACAAACCTTTATCTGCGACACCGAAAAGAAAAGCTTCCGATTGTTCCCAAGGCACACGGGCAGCACGCCAGGCGGAACATGCATCGGAGAGGTCATTTTGACTATTAGATGCTACGAATTTGTCTACGGCAGCAGTATAAGCAGTCATTTTGTCTAATAAATCCTTATAGGTCGGTAATACAACATGATCTACGTATTGCGTAACAGTCGCACTCATTTGTGCTTCTGTCGGTTTTGTACCTGTGTCATTAGGCAAGAGGTCAAAAGTCCATCCCTGAACATTGTTGTCGGGATCGTCGTCACCGCAAGAAAAGAAACTCAATGAAACTCCCATTAATAAGAGGGGAAATAATGTACTCTTTTTCATCTTTCAAATTCTATTATAAATTTATACTTTCTCTTTTTATTTTTTTATGAACCAGCCTATATAAGCAATGCCTATAGATGCCATGTTTTGGCTGTTGTAATCGCCTCCACCTACAATTTTGTGGGTATAGTCTGCTTTTATAACCAGATTGGGGAGTGCATAATAATTTAAACCTGCCGTTATGAGGCTCTTTTCCAGACGTTTGTCTGCAACTTTGACATTACCTCCTTTTTCCATTTTGTACATGGGACTGTAAAATTCGTAACGTACAAACGGATAAATCTTAGGTGCTTTTTTTCCACAGAAAGAACCAATGTTATAGCCAACTTCACCTCCATAGCTTATGGCATTTTTGGCTACGGTTGATTTGGGGTAACCGGAAGCATTGGAAGAACCATTGTTTATGCTGGTCAATGCATCACTGTCCTCCAGATTGCCATATATGATGTTGGCACGAGCAATTAAATTGTTATTCACGCTTTTGTATTGAGCATCTGCCGAAAATATCGTAACCGGGAATTTATACTTACTGTTTCTTGTGGGTTTGGTTCCGTTTTTAGCCATTTGGTCGTAATAGAAAGAGGCTCCGACGCGTAGTCCCTGGAATGCCTTTACTCCATTATAGTTGACGCGTGCTACAAATGCCGGGCTTGTGAAATTGCTGATTTCGAAAGCGCCCTGAGTCGCTTTTCCTGCCCAGTTTTCTGTGCGGAAAGCCTGCGGGTCAAGACCGGAAACCAATTGTAATTCATAGTCGAAATTACCTAAGTCACCAAACAGCGCAACGCCTGTTTCATGCCAGGTGGAAGGCAGGATGGTCGTTTCACCCTCCGGACGATATACCCCGAAGAAATTCAATGGTTCATGATGCGCATTCGTTAATCCGACAGGAACGATCATGTGACCGAAGCGGAAATTTAAATGTTTATTCATTAAATAAGAAATATGAAATTGTTCGAGAGCTACTTCACCGCCCTTTTCAATTTCGGTTTCATATTCACCATTTTCTTCTTTCCATTCGATTTCCCGGGCAGCTCCGGTTCCTCCATATTCAAATTCGATTTCGGAACTTAACACCCATTTTGGGGAAAACTTGTAGTCAAACGCTAAAATAAAACGAGGTATGGATATTTCTCCTCTGTTTCTTTTTGCTGTTCCGTTGGCTGTTGTCCAATTCCAATCGTAATCTAAGTAACTGGCAGCCATCTCCCCATAACCTCCGAAACGAAACTTTTGATAATCATCGTAGACCTCTTTTGCTTTAACGGTAGAGTTCATATCGCTTTCTTGAGCTAAAACCGGGCAGCAAACACATATCGCTAACGTAAGGAAATTCACTAATCTTTTCATGCCTTTTTAAAATTTTTGGCAAAATTAGCTTGTGTAGGAAGCCTACGCAATCGCATATAGTAGGTAAAAAGTGGTTGAACTTACCTAGTTGTAGGTATTTGCTTTACTGACCTGGCATTACTTCCGGTTATATAGATTGTATTTTATCTGATTCTTGTTCGCGGAAAATAAAACCACTCCGGGAATCTTTATCCTTTGATTATATTTATATCTTTGTCTGTAATATTTATTTATTCAATAATTGTTCTTTATGTATTTAACAGATATCGAATAATTATTCAACAATTGTCAAACGAATAAAGAATATCTGTCGAATGAATAAATTTTCAAGACGAAGAATTAGATTTTTGAGGAAGCATATTGATTCGTCAAAAAGAAACAAACAATATTCAAATGACTAATAATTAATACTATGAGTGCATACTATGACCTGTATGAAACGCCTTCTCCCAAAGGGAAAGATGGCAAGAAATCGCTGCATGCCCGTGTCTGTCCGATAAAAACCTATACGCAGGAAGAGTTTATTAAACATGTGGCTGCCTTCCAACTTCTGCCGAAGAATCAGATTGCCGGGGCACTTACTGCCATTATCGATGACCTTTGTGATCTGCTTGCCGATGGGTACACCGTGGAAATGGGGGACCTCGGATTCTTTAGCACTTCATTGAAATGCCTTCAGGAGACGGATGACGAGAATGATAAAATCAGAGCGGAATCAGTTACCTTTCAAAATGTGCATCTGAGAGTCAGCAGCAAGTTCCGTAAAAGAATCAAACATGCGATGAAGTTCGAACGCGTGCATTCCCTTACACGAAAACAGAAAAAAATTACCTCTACCGTGGAAGAGAGAAAGAAAAGGCTGGTGTCTTTTCTTAAAATAGATATCTGTATCACTCGAAAGGAATATATCCGGCTGACCGGATTGACACCTTATGAAGCAATGAAGGAACTGAACGATTTTATTAGCCAGGGTGTTCTTCGCCGTCGTGGGGTGGGCAGGTCTGTGGTATATGTTGCGGGGGAAAATCTGAAGGTTGAATAATTATATAGGTAATATTTTACCCTGTAATCCCTATTTATGGTTAGAAATGAGCTCGTTTTACATATATATAGGTATTGCCAATGCCTTTCCGGGGGTTTACCTTTGCCGTATCAATTAAGTTTTACTATTAGTATAAATCGTCCTGACCAAAATCCGATTTGTTGATTTTTATGTACACCTATTATTTAAGGTAAATACCCATGGAAGGGAGTTTTTTTATTGGTTGTCCCTTTCATATATAAAACTGAGCCATCCTGTGAAGAATGGCTCTTTTTTGTTTATCAAAGAAAGCAATTTTCGCAAATATTGTTTATTCCAATGATCAATTTTCCCGATTATAACACAGAATAGGTAGTAGGAAGCTCTTTTTATACTATATAATAGGTATTGTGTACTCCCCTTGACGGCTCTATCTTTGCAACATAGAAAAAAAGTAACACTATTAGTATAATCGCTATATCAAAACCTTTTGCTAATTATGTAAGCATATAAGATGATTAAACGTGTGTCGGAAATTTTTTATTGGTTGTTTCCGACATAAAAAAGGGACTCTCCTGTGAAGGATGGTTCCTTTTTTATTTACGGACGGCGGGAAAAGAAAGATATTACTGCCTTGCATTAATTAATAATAAATGTATCAGACATTTCAGATGGATTAGTATCTTTGTATAAACGTTTTAATAGATATAAACTATGACATCAGAAAAGCAACAGGTTGATATGAAATATAGCCTGACCGACATAACAACGGAACCATCGGATGAACAGTTGTCTCAGCTGATGAAAGAAGTTGCTGAAGAGGCTAAACAGAAAGCAGACAAAGCTAATTCAGAATTTTTTCATAAAATGCAGGAGTATATTCGTGAACAGAAAATAAAATTTGCTACTCGTAATATCAACTTGAATAATGCATAAACCGGTATTAATAATTATAGCGGGGCCTAATGGATCCGGTAAAACTTCTATCACGTCGAAAATTATTAAACATGACTGGATGGAAGATAGCATATATATTAATCCTGATAATATAGCACAGGAAAAGTTTGGAGACTGGAATTCATCTGAAGCTGTAATGAAAGCAGCTAAATACTCGGAGGAACTAAGGGAACAATGTCTGAAAGAACGGAAAAGTTTGATTTTTGAGACTGTGTTATCTGTTTATGACAAGTTAGACTATATCTTGCGTGCAAAAGAGGCTGGTTTTTTTATCCGGCTATTTTTTGTCTGTACAAGTTCACCTGTCATTAATGCGTCTCGTATTGCGGGAAGAATTCTGGCCGGAGGTCATGATGTTCCAATTACAAAGATTATATCCAGATATCAGAAATCGATTATGAATTGTGTTATTGCATCTAAATTTGTAGATCGTACTTATGTTTATGATAATTCAAAGGATTTCAATGAAGCTCAATTACTATTCAGATTAACCGAAGGTAAACTGGAGAAACAATACGTTGATGTAATACCTAATTGGGCAAATTCAATTCTTACTTAGACATATTCTCGACGTGACGTAATCGAATATCTATGCCACCAAGAAAAAACCGATAGTTGTATTATTGATCATGCCTTCTTTTTATTTTTTTGATATTATTTATAATCCTTCCTGTTTGATACCTATATCAGGCGATACGCGGCACTATATCTACCGTTTTAGTAACTATTTGTAGGGATTTTGGCCGTTGGGAATACATGATGTATTTGTTGATTGTTTCGCATGCCATATAAATAACGTACCTTTGCATCGAAATTAAAACCGAAGAAAACAAAATAAGGTATGAAGTTTGAAAACGAGAACTGGGCGCAGTTCAAAGGCGAAATTTGGAAAAGAGAGATTAATGTAAGGGATTTTATCCAGAACAACTACAAACCTTACGAAGGGGACGACTCTTTCTTGAAAGACTCCTCAGACAAGACGAAGAAAGTTTGGGATAAATTGACCGAAATGTTTAAGGTTGAAAGGGAGAAGGGTGTTTACGACGCTGAAACAAAATATCCTCAAGGTATAGATACTTACGGACCAGGTTATATTGACAAAGAAAACGAAGTAATTGTCGGCCTGCAAACCGATGCTCCTCTTAAACGTGGCATTTTTCCGAAGGGTGGTATCCGCATGGTGGAAAACAGTCTGGAAGCATATGGCTACAAACTGGACCCGATGACAAAAGAAATCTTCACGAAATACAGAAAGACGCATAACGAAGGCGTATTCTCCGCTTATACAGATGAAATGCTTGCAGCACGCCGTTCCGCTATCATCACCGGCTTGCCGGATGCTTACGGACGCGGACGTATTATCGGTGACTACCGCCGCGTAGCACTTTACGGTACGGAAATCCTGATCGCTGAAAAGAAACATTATCTGAAAAGACTCGATATACAGGAACTGACCGAAGAGATCATCCAGAGCCGTGAGGAAATATCCGAACAAATCAAGGCGCTGAAGGCTTTCGAAAAGATGTGTGCCGGTTATGGTTTCGATGTGACTAAGCCTGCAAAGGATGCACGCGAAGCGGTTCAGTTTGTCTATCTGGGTTATCTGGCTGCGGTGAAAGACCAGGATGGGGCTGCTATGTCGTTGGGACGTACTTCTACTTTCCTCGATATTTATATTGAAAAAGATATCCGTGAAGGCAAGCTGACGGAAGAAGAAGCTCAGGAGCTGATCGACCAGTTTATTATCAAACTGCGTATCGTCCGTTTCCTTCGTACTCCGGAATATAACGACCTGTTCTCCGGTGACCCTGTTTGGGTAACCGAGTCTTTGGGCGGACAGGGTGTCGACGGCCGTTCATTGGTGACGAAGACGTCTTACCGTTATCTGCATACATTATATAACCTTGGCCCGGCACCGGAACCCAACTTAACGGTACTGTGGTTCAACAACGCTCCTGAAAACTGGAAACGTTTTTGTGCGAAGGTTTCTATCGATACTTCCGCTATCCAGTATGAGAACGACGACCTGATGCGTCCGGATTATGGAGATGATTATGGTATTGCCTGCTGTGTGTCTCCGATGAAGATCGGTAAACAGATGCAGTATTTCGGTGCACGTGCCAACCTGGCTAAATGTTTGCTGTATGCCATCAACGGCGGCCGCGACGAAAGATCAGGTGTACAGGTGGCTCCGAAGTTTGAACCGATCACCAGCGAATACCTGGATTACAACGAAGTGATGGAGAAATACGAACAGATGATGCGTTGGCTGGCTAAAGTCTATGTGAACGCACTGAAGATCATCCATTACATGCACGATAAATATGCGTATGAAGCATTTGAGATGGCTTTGCATGACGGTTCGGTAGAACGTATCCGCGCAACAGGTATTGCCGGCCTTTCTATCGTTGCCGACTCATTGGCTGCTATCCGCGATACGAAAGTAAAAGTGATCCGCGACGAACGTGGCCTGGCTGTCGGTTTCGAACGTGAAGGCGATTATGTTCCTTTCGGTAACAATGACGATCGTACAGATAGCATTGCTGTCGACATCACTGAAAAGTTCATGGAGTATCTGCGCCAGCACCAGACATACCGTAATGCAACTCCGACACAGTCTATCCTGACTATTACGTCTAATGTCGTATACGGAAAGAAAACAGGTGCAACTCCTGACGGTCGCGAAGGCGGTACGCCGTTTGCTCCGGGTGCCAATCCGATGAACGGACGTGATACCAAAGGAGCTATCGCTGCACTAGCTTCTGTCGCTAAGCTGCCGTTCCAGCATGCACACGACGGTATTTCTTATACATTCGCTGTTTCTCCTGCAACGTTAGGAAAAGAACGTGATATCCAGATCGCCAATATGGTCGGCCTGTTAGATGGTTACTTTACTCCTGACGGCGGACAGCATCTGAATGTGAACGTATTCGACAAGGAGCTGTTGCTTGATGCTATGGAGCATCCGGAAAACTATCCGCAGTTGACAATCCGTGTATCGGGTTATGCAGTAAACTTTGTGAAACTGACACGCGAACAGCAGCTGGATGTGATTTCAAGAACAATCAATCATTCTTTGTAATTGAAAGTTGGAAATTAAAGGAAACATACATTCACTAGAGAGTTTCGGGACCGTTGATGGTCCCGGAATTCGTTTTGTTGTTTTTATGCAGGGTTGTCCGCTCCGTTGCCTGTATTGCCACAATCCGGATACCTGGGATAGCAAAGGGCTTGCCAAATATCAGATGACGCCTGAAGAATTATTGGCTGAGGTTTTACGATATAAGAACTTTATCGCCAAGGGAGGCGTGACTGTTACCGGGGGAGAACCCTTATTGCAAGCTGAATTTCTCAGGGAGTTTTTCTGTCTTTGCCGGGAAGCCGGTATTCATACGGCGCTCGATACATCCGGCTATATCTGCACACCGAAAGCCCTGGCGGTTCTGGAATATGCCGACCTGGTCTTATTGGATATAAAAACCATCGATCCTGAACTGCATCCACGTCTAACGGCCGTGAAACTGGATAATACGTTACGTTTCCTGGACGAACTGGAAAAACGCGGTGTCCCGGTTTGGATACGCCATGTCATTGTGCCCGGACTGACGGATAATGACGAAACCTTGGATAAACTGGCCGAATACATCAGCCATTATACGGTTGTACAGAAGGCGGAACTTTTGCCTTATCACACGATGGGTGCTTATAAATACGAGGCACAAGGTCTCGACTACAAACTGAAAGAGGTAGAACCTTTATCGGCCGAACGTCTGGCAAATGCCAAAAAAATATTTAAGAAGCACGGTATCACGGTGTAACCTTATTCTGACGGCTCCCGAATGATCTTTACCGGCTGTCTGCGAACTTTGTTAACAATGCGTACACTATCGCTTTCGACACTGCTGACATCTCCTTGACAGTTGGTGAAATAGACATAATGACCTTCATCCTTGAAACGATATACTTTACAACCGTCATGCTCGAATAAATATTCAACCTTGTAACTGGGATTATTATCAGGAGCCACTTTGGATATTGGCTTTTCAGTAATACAGGAAGGAAGACATATGATACCTGACAGTAATGTCACAGTCGAGAGTATAATAAAATTCGTTCTTTTCATATTCTTTTTCTTTTAGTCTGTTTGTGGCCAAAGGTAACTTTTTATTGCTGTAAAAAACATAGTTTTGTTCTATATTGTTACTCAAATAAAAACAGGAATAAATTATGGAACAACATCATCACGATCATCACCACCACGAAATAACCTCTTTGAACAAGGCTTTCATTATAGGTATCTCCCTGAACCTGGCTTTTGTCGTAGCCGAATTTACGGCTGGCTTCTGGTATAATTCATTAGGACTTTTGTCGGACGCAGGGCATAACCTGGGAGATGTAGCCAGCCTGGTACTGGCTATGCTGGCTTTCCGGCTGGCTAAGGTGCACCCGACTTGCAGCTATACCTATGGATATAAGAAAAGCACTGTACTCGTATCTCTTCTGAATGCGGTCATCCTCTTGGTGGCCGTCGGTATTATTATTGCTGAAAGTATAGGAAAACTGCTGCATCCGCGTCCGGTCGAGGGTGATGCGATCGCTTGGGTGGCAGGTATCGGAGTCGTTATAAATGCACTTACGGCATGGCTTTTCATGAAGGATAAGGATAAAGACCTGAATGTAAAAGGTGCTTACTTGCATATGGCAGCCGATGCACTGGTATCGGTCGGCGTGGTTGTCTCCGGAATTGTTATTGCCCATACCGGATGGTATATCATCGACCCGATTATCGGATTGTTGATTGCGATCGTTATCATTGTTTCCACCTGGGGACTGCTGCGCGACAGTATCCGTCTCTCTCTGGACGGTGTACCGGCGGGAACGGACATCGATAAGGTGGAAAAGACGATACATTCGGTTGAAGGCGTTGAAGGCGTCCATCATCTCCATATCTGGGCGATCAGTACGACCGAAACGGCACTTACCGCCCATGTTTCCGTTGCGGATATTTCAGAAATGGAACGTATCAAACAGGAGATAAAACACGACCTTCAGCATGTGGGAATCCAGCATGCTACACTCGAATTTGAAACGTCGGGATTCAAGTGCGATGGGCGCTGTTGCTCAGACTAAAACAGGTATATTATAAACCTGATTTACTGATACTCAAAGATTTTGTCTATGACTGTATAAAACCTTTCGATTGGATTTTTTGTTCTTACCTCGAATCGGCAACTTATCTTTGCACCAGTAACAAAAACAAAATAGTAATAACGATTAAAATAAAAATTCTATGGAACCTATTATCAATTCACAAGCACCCGAGTTTAAAGTTCAGGCATACCACAACGGTAGTTTCAAAACTGTAAGCAGCGACGACATCAAAGGCAAATGGGCGATTTTCTTTTTCTACCCGGCTGACTTTACATTTGTTTGTCCGACCGAGTTGGTAGATATGGCTGACAAATATGACCAGTTCCAGGCAATGGGTGTAGAAGTTTACTCTGTAAGTACAGATTCACACTTCGTACACAAAGCATGGCACGATGCTTCTGAAACGATTCGTAAGATCAAATACCCGATGTTGGCAGACCCGACAGGCGTATTGAGCCGTGCATTCGGTGTAATGATCGAAGAAGACGGTATGGCTTACCGCGGTACATTCCTGGTAAATCCGGAAGGAAAGATTAAGCTGGCAGAAATCAATGATAACGGTATCGGCCGTAACGCCGACGAACTGCTTCGTAAAGTAGAAGCTGCTCAGTTCATCGCCGAACATCCGAGCGAAGTTTGCCCCGCCAAATGGAAAAAAGGTGGCGAGACATTGAAACCGAGCATCGATCTGGTCGGTAAGATCTAATAGTAAAACAGGAGGGCCGGCAACACATTGTCGGCCTTTTTTTGTTTAGCAAGATTTAAGCCATTCTATAAGTAGGAAGGCTTGATTATTACAGGTTCATTTGCCGTCTGCTTTAGCTGACGGATTACAGGCTGTCTCTCTTTTGGCTTTAGCCACATTTTTTTATATCCTGAAACATAAGAAAATGGGACTAAAGTCCAAAGATATATTCCATTATTAAGTCCGTCAGCTAAAGCAGACGGCAAATGAACCTGTAATAGCTAAGTCTTTTGACAATGGAAAAGCTATTTATGATTAAAATAAAGGATTCAACTATGTTAGATTCATCAATGAGAAATCAGTTATCCGGTATCTTTAGCGGATTGACGAACGAATATATATTTGATATACAAGTTTCTCCTGAACATGAAAGCAGGAAGGAATTATTGGAATTGCTGAACGATGTGGCTTCCTGTTCCGATAAGGTCACCGTACAGGTGGCAAACGGTGAAGGCCTGGAGTTCTCTCTGCTGAAAAACGGGGAAAAGACCGGTATTAAATTCCGGGGCGTTCCCAATGGACACGAATTTACTTCGTTGCTGCTGGCTATCCTGAACAGCGACGGCAAAGGCAAAAATATTCCCGACGAAAGTATTTGTAACCGTGTGAAGG
Source organism: Parabacteroides caeci (assembly GCF_023656795.1). Lineage (NCBI taxonomy): Bacteria > Pseudomonadati > Bacteroidota > Bacteroidia > Bacteroidales > Tannerellaceae > Parabacteroides > Parabacteroides caeci. The sequence goes on along the minus strand of NZ_JAMOKT010000016.1, from coordinate 40,808 downwards.
CTCTGAACGGCCCGGTCAAACTGACTACATACGTCTCTCTGACCTGTACCAACTGTCCTGACGTTGTACAGGCTTTGAATGTCATGGCTACGCTGAACCCGGAAATCTCCCACGAAATGGTGGACGGTGCGATCAACCAGGAAGAGGTTGCTGCCATGAAAGTGCAGGGAGTACCTTCCGTATTTGCCGACGGTAAACTGATCCATGTAGGTCGTGGAGACTTTGGCGAACTGCTTGGCAAACTCGAAGCGCAGTATGGCGTGAAAGAGGAAGATCTGCCAGTGGTAGAAAAGAACTACGATGTTATCATCGTCGGCGGAGGTCCTGCCGGAAGTGCGGCAGCTATCTATACTGCCCGTAAAGGTTTGGCGGTGGCTGTTGTGGCCGACCGTATCGGCGGACAGGTGAAGGAAACTGTCGGTATCGAGAATATGATCTCTGTTTCGCAGACGACGGGGCAGCAACTGGCTCTCGACCTGATGTCGCATATGAAAGATTATCCGATCGATATCCTTGAACATCGCCGCATCGAGAAGGTGGAAGTGGAAGGACACGAAAAGCTCTTGACAACTTCTACCGGCGAAAAACTGATAGCCCCGGCCGTTATCGTAGCAACCGGAGCCAGCTGGCGCAGACTAAATGTCCCCGGAGAGTCCGAATATATCGGACGCGGTGTCGCTTTCTGTCCGCATTGCGACGGTCCGTTCTATAAAGGCAAGCATGTGGCTGTTGTTGGCGGCGGAAATTCAGGCGTTGAAGCGGCTATCGATCTGGCAGGTATCTGTTCAAAAGTGACGCTTCTCGAATTTGCAGAAGAGTTGAAAGCGGATCAGGTCTTGCAGGATAAGGCTAGAAGTCTTCCGAACGTGGAGATCTTTATGCATTCCCAGACGATGGAAGTATTGGGTAACGGTGAAAAAGTGACCGGTATCCGTATAAAGGACCGTAAGACAGAGGAAGTCCGCAACATCGAACTGGATGGCATCTTTGTCCAGATCGGCCTGGCAGCCAACAGCGGTCCGTTCCGTGAGGTGGTAGATACGAACCGTCAGGGTGAGATCGTGATCGATAGCCATTGTCGTACAAGCGTTCCGGGTATCTATGCGGCCGGTGACGTATCGACTGTCCCTTATAAACAGATCATTATTTCTATGGGCGAAGGGGCCAAAGCAGCCCTGACAGCTTTCGAAGACCGGATGCGGGGAATGTTATAAGCCGCAGAACTTTCCGGAAGGCATAAAAAATAATACCCGGGTATAAATCGATTCAGAAACGTTTCTATGTCGGTTTATATCCGGGTATTGCATTTGCATCAGTACAATTCTTTTACAGACTTTTTGGCGGATAGAGAGCTTCCCACCATTCCGGCTGCTCTTTCAGATATTTGGCGAACCAGGCATAGATGGTTTTATTCCATTCCGCCCGTTTCTTATAATCCAGTATCTGATGGTTTTGTCCCATTACCTGTATAAAAGCGGTTTCCTTACCAAGTAACTTCAGGGCGGTGAACATCTGGATACTTTCTCCTACAGGTACGTTTGTATCGACGGAGCCGTGCAGGAACAGGATCGGCGTGTTGATCTTGTCGGCATGGAACAAGGGACTTTGTTCTACATAGATATCCCGTGCATTCCAGGGATAGCTGTTGGCTGTAGCCAGTGCACTGTAAGAATATCCCCAGTAACCTTCTCCCCAATAACTGGTAATATCGCTGATGCCGGCGTGTGAGATAGCGGCGGCGAAGATATCGGTTTTAGTTTGCAGGTACTGTGTCATAAAGCCGCCGTAAGAGGCGCCGATGCAGCCGATCTTTTTGGCATCCACGAAACTGTGTTCCTCACAAAACTTTTTTGTTCCTTCGATGATCTCGTCTCCCGTACGTTTCCCCCAGGCATTGACGTGGCGCGCGGAGAACTCCTGTCCGAAACCGGTGGCACCGCTGGGTTGTATGATATAAACCACATATCCCAGTGCAGCATAGGTATGCGACGGATAACGGTTTTCGAGTGAGCGTTCCGTCGGACTTGTCCCGCCGTAATAATTAACGATCAGCGGATATTTCTTGCTCGGGTCGAAATGCGGCGGCAGATAGTAACGTCCGTAGATTGTATCTCCGGCAGCCGCCTGGAAATGCCAGTCGTGTACTTCGCCCAGGGTAATATCTTTCAGAATGTCTTTGGACAAGTCTTTCAGGCAAACAGACTCTTTCTCTTTCTTTTTCAGATTCATGGAGTAGAGTCGTTGTGAGTTGGAGGCGCTTTCACCGAAATAAACAAGTTCGGGGGCATTATCAGCAATTGTGAAATCCGATAATATATCTTCTTTCAGTGGAACCGGACTGATCTTTCCGTTTGCGGGATTGAGCGTATACAGGCGGACACAGTCTTTGTCTTCTCCTTGCAGGTAGATTTGTTTATCTCCGGTATTCCATGTAAATGATTGGATAGACGGATTAAAATCTTTGCTTACGGCTGTCGCCTGCTTATTGGAGAAGTCGTAGATGAACAACTGTCCGTCAGCCAGATTGGATGTTTGTCCCGGAGCAATATTCAAGCCAATCTTGTTGAATGCCTCTCCCGAGCCGGAAACAGCCAGTTGTTTTCCGTCCGGTGAAAAACTAGCATAGTTGATGAATGGATCTTCCAGGAGTGTATCAACCTGCCTGTTCTGCAAATCCATCCGGTAAAGGATTTTTGTGCTGAACGGACGCTTCGTCAGTTCGCGCCGGCTGCTGGTGAACAGCAGATAACGGCCATCTTTCGAAATGTCGTTAAGCGAAGTGGAATTGTGGCCGTAAGTGAGGCGTTCGAGAACACCCGTTGCCAGGTCATATTTGTGTAGGAAGGAACGGTTGCGCCATCCCGGCTGACGGTCGTCGGGCACGAGTATTTCTTCCATGTCTTTGTCTTTTTCCGGTCCTTTCTCGGAGATCGTGAAGATCAGGAAATCTTCTGTCGGGGCGATACTGAACCAGCCATCGGGTAAATTCTGGGAGAGGATTGTTTCGGCTTTTGTCACCGGATCGATAGTCACCAGTTCTTTTCCCTGTAATCCTTTACGGGTATAATAAAGACGGTTGCTTTGGGGCATCCAGTTGAAATTGTTCGTACTGCTTTCCATCAGTACCTGTCCGTTGGTTTTATCGGTAATTTGCTGAAAATATGCAGTCTGTCCGCCGGGATAAGTAGTCTGATAGGAGGTAAGCAGATATTTTCCGTTGGGGGAGAGGCTGACAGAGCGGAAACGTGTTCCGTCGAACACGTCGCTGATCGTATATCTTTTTTCCGGATCGGTGGTAGCCGTGATAACAGCCTCTTTTTCCGTATCGAACGAAACTTTCAGGGTTCCGGCTTTATCGCTTTCGGCTAAATATTTGATAACGATTTCGTAACGATGAGGTTCCAGTGACAGGGAAACCTTTCCGTCGGGGGCTGTTTGTTTTTCGTTATTTACATAGACCTCGTATGTTTCCGGGCCTTTAACCTGCAAAGTCCCTTTTACATACCGGTCGCTGTTCAGATAGAAAGAGGTCAGTCCGATATGAGAAGACTGGTTGCCGGCTGGAAGTGTACTTTCTCCGTCGGCGTTCGTTTCCAGCAATTGTGTGCTTTGACGCACATTGTTAAACGGAACGGCTGTTTTCAATAATTCTTTTTCGGTGAATTTCTTACTGTTTACGTCGAGGCTGTCTTTCAGGAACGGCTCTTTCACTTCATACGGGCCGGCATATCTGAATTGCCTGACTATGACCTCCTCAGCAAAGAGATTATAGCAGGAACAGATAGCTGCCAGAAGCAATAGGTTTCTTTTCATGGCGAATAAAATTTGATGTTTCCTGCAAAGGTATTTATTTTTTTCACAGGGAAACCTATACTTTTGAAATCCTGAAATGTATTGTAAGAAATGAAAGAAGAACTTTATTCAACCTTAATAGTGAACCAGAATAAAGTCCCTACCCCTTCTTCCGACTCCACACCCATCTCTCCGCCGAGCTTTTCTACGATGGTTTTGCAGATGGAGAGGCCGAGGCCGGTCCCTTGCTGGAAGTTGTTCAGTTTGACGAAACGTCCGAAGACTGAATCTATCTTATCCGCAGGGATGCCGCATCCGGTGTCTTTTACATAAAAACGTAGCCTGTAGCCTTCCTGTCGATAACCGAAGCGGATACTTCCCCGGGTTGTAAACTTCATAGAGTTGGTCAGCAGGTTGTTTATGACTTGGGTCAGGCGGTTTCGTTCCGTATGGATGATGCATTGCGGCAGACGTTCTTCAAAAAAGATTTGGATTTCCGGATGCCGGTTACGGATACGGTTGCTTTGTTCTATCTCCGTCAGTAAAGAATTCACGTCTACGTCCGAGTAGATGAACTCCAAGGTTCCTGCCTCAATTTTGGAGAGGTCCAGTATGTCGTTGATCAGTTGGAGCAATAACTCATTGTTGTTCTCGATGATCTTGATGAATTCTTGCCTTTCTTCCAGGTTTTCTTCATTGGCTAACAGGGTGGAGAAGCCGACGATCGCATTCAACGGGGTACGTATCTCATGGCTCATGTTTGCCAGGAAGGCCGATTTGAGGCGGTTGGCTTCTTCGGCTTTTTCGCGTTCGCGGATTTCCTGTCTCACCTGCCAGTAGAAGCGAAATCGCATGACGAGGATAATGATCAGGGCACAAAAAAGGGCTATGATACAAATGATAGCCAGCCTGTTCCTTTCGTAGAAATTCGGGGGACGTTGATAATAGATAGCATTGCCCGGATAGAGATTGCTGTCGGTATTATGCAGTTTCAGATGTCGGTAATTCAGGTAGGTTTGTGGTTCGCCTCCGGTGTGGGGCGGAATATTGCGTGCCGGAGTGCCATTTATAATCTTCTGTAAAGTGTGAATGGCTTCCTGGCTGAAATCGGATAGTGAGATGTAATGTCCTCCGGCAAAATTCCCGTTTTCCACTTGCAGGTCGGCGATGGTAAAGACCGGATAATGAGCAAATCCGTAAACGATCCGCTGTATGTTGTCGTTCAGGTAATTATTTTGTTGCATCTGTTTTGAGAACCATGAATAATATAAGATTCCGGTTTCCCGGTTATAGCGGGAGATAGTATCCAGTAATTGTTCAGTGGAAAGCCGTGTAGTGGTAAGAAGATGTAATTTCAGGGACGGATAATGGTCTGCCAGTGTTTGTTCCACTTCTTTTTGTGCACAGAGGCTGATATACCGGTTGTCGGAGATGAAAGCGATATTCCTGATCTCCGGCTGTATGCGTTGCATGAGTTCAAGAGTTTCTTTAATATAAAAAGGCTGGTAGATGGCTGTTATGTTATAGCCTTCCATCATCCGGGCGGCAGGGACAAGTTCTTTGTCCGATATGTTCCGGGAAAGGAGGTTCTCGATGCAGGAAGGCATTGATTTGCGTGAGTAACAGATAAGGACGGGGATTTCTTTCCATTCTTTGTCGAATAAGGGACGGCATACCAACCATCCGGGATCGCCGATAAAGACAACGGCTTTAGGGGGAAGAGGATATTTTTCCAGTAATGAATTTCTTTTGATGCCGGCTTCGTCTGTATTTGCGATGGTCGGAACCATCAGTTCTTCTGTATGGACAGCCTGTTGCGAGCCGTTAAAAGATTCGTAGATAGATTGATAGATACCATTCGTCCAGACTTCGTCGTAATTAACGGAGTTCAGAATAAGGATGTATTCCTGCTTGCCTTGATTATTACCGTATACTAGTGTGAAATGGCAGAGGAAAAGGCTTAGCATGATGATTGCTTTTCGCATAAAGCCTGTATAATTTGAAGTAAAAAAGCCGTCTGAAAGACTTACTGTCGGAAAGAGGTAAGTCTTTTAGACGGCTTTTATGTTGATGTTTTACCCTATTGAATAATAATTTCGTCTACGAACAGATAGGCCGGATTACCTGCGCCGCCATGCCATGCCGGCAGCTTGTCGCTTTTGATGATCACTTCCACGTAACGGGCTTTTACCGGATCGAAGGTAATTTCCTGCGGATAGATACCATCCTTATCGGTTTGTTTCAGGGACGGGATTGTTTTGGATACCACTTCCCTGAAGTTCTTACCGTCTTCGGATACCTTTACGGTAACTCCGGCAGCGCCCATGATCCAGTCGCCTTTGACCACATTGGTGTTGAAAGCCACCTTGCTGATTTCAACCGGCTGTTTCAGGTCGATTGCCGCATCCAGGTCTTTTCCCTGGAAACCCAGCCAACGGCCGGTTTTGTAATTCGTATCACCGGTCAGGCCGTCTGTCATTTCAGGACCACCTTTGAATTCGTATCCTTTACTCGGGGCTACACGCAAAGTAACGGGTTTTGCTGTCGATTTGCTGAAATTGATTTTTTCAGAGAATACGCGGCTGTTGCCTGTCGGACGAACGACAACGGCTTTTATGGTTGCGTTTTTCTTGATCTTTACGGGGGCTTCATATTTATTGCTTGCGCTTGTCGGTTCGCTGCCATCGAGTGTGTAGTAGATATCACCGTCACCCAGGGTAGAGAGATTTACGACGACTTCGCTGTTCTCCGTATCAGTGGTAAATTCTGCGTGAATGTCAAAGATATTCTTGGCATAGTTGTAACCCAGGCGGTCATACAGTTTTGTCATACGGACCAGGCGGGGCAGGAAGCTCTTATATTCCTTCTTACTCGGGTCGGTCCACTGCACTTCGGCAAGGGCTGTCATACGCGGCATAACCATGTATTCAACCTGTGAGAATGTCGGGATATACTCTGTCCAAAGGTTTGCCTGTACACCGATCACATATTTCTTATATTCGTCAGGAATACCGGTAGTCGGTTCCAGTGAATAAACCCGTTCCAGCGGCAGGTAACCTCCGATAGCCAGCGGTTCGTTTTCTGTGTCGGTAGACTGGTAATAGTCGAAATAAAGGTAGGTATTCGGTGTCATGATCACATTGTGATGCTGTTTGGCAGCCTCGATACCGCCGTCAACACCACGCCAGCTCATTACCGTCGCATTCGGAGCCAGTCCGCCTTCCAGGATTTCATCCCAGCCGATGATATGGCGTCCTTTGCTTTCCACAAATTTTTCCATGCGTGAGATCACGTAGCTTTGCAGATATTCTTCGGCGCTGTGTTTCTGGTCTCCCTTGATGCCTTCCGCTTTGATGCGTGCCTGGCATTTCGGACAAGTTTTCCAGCGTACTTTCGGACATTCATCGCCTCCGATATGGATATATTCGGACGGGAACAGGTCGATTACCTCTGACAGCACATCCTCCAGGAACTGCATTGCCTTGTCGTTTCCGGCACAGATCACATCGTCGGAAATGCCCCATTGTGTCCATACTTCATACGGGCCGCCTGTACAACCCAGGTCCGGATAAGCCGCCAATGCTGCCTGCTGGTGTCCGGGCAGGTCGATCTCGGGGATGATTGTGACGAAGCGTTCTTTGGCGTAGGCAATGACGTCGCGGATTTCGTTCTGAGTATAGAAACCGCCATAAGGCTTGCCGTCATATTCACCGGAGTTACGTCCGATCACTGTTTCTTTGCGTTGGGAACCGATTGTCGTCAGTTCCGGATATTTCTTGATCTCGATACGCCATCCCTGGTCGTCGGAAAGATGCCAGTGGAGAGTGTTCATATTGTGCAATGCCAATATGTCGATGTATTTCTTAATAGAATCAGTCGGGAAGAAGTGGCGCGACACATCCAGATGCATTCCGCGATAAGCGAAACGGGGATAGTCGTTGATCGTTACGGCCGGGAGTTCGATGTTCATCCCCTCGGCTACTGCGGGAATCGATTTGCGTAAAGTCTGTACGCCGTAGAATACGCCGGCTTCGCTCGCGCCAGCAATCTCGATTCCTTCCGGAGTAACGGTCAGCCGGTAACCTTCAGGGTTGGAGATGCTTTTGTCGACCGACAAATGGATCGGCTTGGAACTTTTTGCCGTCCCCACTTTCGGGGCATAGCCGGTTGCTTCCTTAATATAAGAAGCCAGGAACTCGCCAGCCTGTTTCAGTAAGTCATTCCCTTCCGGGTAAATGATAGAAGTAGAAGGCGTTAACACAAAAGAGCTTCCATTGACCATGGAAACTTCCTGCGGAAGAGGGATGATGCCGTAATCGCCTTTCGCGACTTTACCATCGGAACATGCCATCATTCCGGCAAAAGCTGCACATAACAGCGTTAGTTTGCTTAGTTTATTCATGCGTTATTAAAAGTTATAAATGATAATGTCTTTTTCATATATCTTATGATCTGTAACAGATTGTTTCCAAAGATAGTGATTTATTTTATTTCTGAAATGAATCCGGATGCTAATCGGTAAACTTACTATATTTCTATTGTTTTATCTTTCTTGAAAAAGTCGTTGACTTTCTTTACCGTACTGCATCTGGTATAAGCATCATGACAGTAAATAAGGACTTGACCTTCCCTGGCGGCTTCTTCCAGCATGCGGACTTTTTCCTGATAAGAAGTGACCGGGAAAGTATCGTAAGCCGAAATCCACTCCGGCGAAACACTGGCTGCCAGGGGAATCACGTCTCCGGCAAAGACGAAAGTCTGTCCGCCGGTTTGAATATAAGGTACGATCTGTCCCGGCGTATGTCCGTCGAAGAGGCGCAGGTCGATGTCCGGACAAAGCTGCGTGTCGGCATCGATGAGGCGCAGTTGCCCGTTGTCGGCTATCGCCTTCATGTTTTCTATGAAGTAAGAATCCTTTTCCAGTGCGTTCGGATGCAGGAAATTTTCCCATTGCCTGCGGCTGACCCAGTATGTTGCGTTGGGAAAGGCCGGATAGATTTCTCCCGTCTCTTCATTTTTTAAGGTTGAATAACCGCAATGGTCAAAATGCAGGTGGGTGAGGACAACGTCCGTCACTTGTCCGGGCGAGATGCCGCGCTTATGTAATTCTTCCCCCAGATCGACCAGGTCGAAGAAATTATAATAGCTCAGTTGCCGGAGATGTTTCGTGCCTGCTCCGTTGTCGATAAGGATCACTTTTTCAGGAACGGTTGATATGAGCAGGCTCCTCATTGCCAGGACGCAGCCGTTTGTTTCGTTGCTGGGGTAACGCCGGCTCCAGGCAGTTTTCGGAATCGCTCCGAACATGGCGCCGCCATCTGCATAAAAGTAGCCCGTATCGATTATCTGTATATCCATTTCACTTTTTTTGTGTCAAAGATAAGCATGTTTTTTCTATTCCTTATACGTTGATGCTTGATGAAAATGTGTACATTTGCGACAAATTCAAAGTGATGCGAAAAGTTCATTTAATCTCCGTAACCGAACCTCTTGTGCTTGACCTGGCTTTGGCTATTCATGAGAAGGGATATGATGTGAGTGTTTCCGGCAATGGTATAACAGAAGATGTGATAGCAAAGCTGCACGCTGCCGGTTGTACTTGTCATGGAAACGGTTGGTTTCCGGAGAGATTAACAAAGGATAATAATTTTGTCGTTCTGGGTGCCACTGTCAAACAGGATAATCCGGAACTGATAAGAGCTAAGGAATTAGGGTTATTAATTCTCTCTATACCTGAATTTATATTTCAGCGGACCAAAGAGAAGACACGGGTAGTTGTTGCGGGAAGCCGCGGAAAGAAGACAATTATCTCGATGATTATTCGTGCCCTTCAGCGGCAGAAGTTGGCCTTCGACTATGCCCTGACCAGTGAGATTCCTTTGTTGCCGAACCGTGTACATATGAGCTATGAAGCACGTATTGCCCTGATCGAAGGAGATGAACATGTTACGTCTGCTTTGGAGAAACGTTTCCAGCTGGAGTTTTTCCGTCCCCATATCGCGATATTGACCAATCTGTCATGGACACCGGATACCGACCATCCCACTCCGGATGCTTATTATGATACGTTCAGGAACTTCACGACCCTGATCGAGCGTGAAGGCAAACTGATCTATTTTGAAGGCGACCCGGCTGTGAAGCAACTGGCAGAGGAAGTGCGCGAGGATATTACAGCTATCTCTTACGGCGAACATCCTGTGATCGAGAAAGACGGGGCGACGTTCCTCCAGACCCGTTACGGGGATTTCCCGATACATGTCCCGGACAGTTATTTCCTGACAAACCTCAATGCTGCACGTCTGGCATGCCGTCAGTTAGGTGTTAAAGATGCTGATTTCTATCGGGCGATATCCGAATATAGTGTATCTTTGCAACCATGATTGTAGCGAAGCAAAAAAGAAAAGAAAATATAGCCGAGTATTTGTTATACATGTGGCAGGTGGAAGACCTGATACGTGCCAACCAGTTTGACATCGATTCGATCCGCCGTACGGTGATCGCCCAATACGACCAGCCGGACGAAGTGAAGGAAGAAATAGCCGGATGGTATGAGGAACTGATTGAGATGATGCGTAGCGAAGGTGTCAAGGAAAAAGGACATATCCAGTTGAACAAGAATGTCATCATTGCCCTGACCGACCTGCATCTGCGGCTGCTTAAATCTACGAAAGAAATGGTTTACGGGGCGGCCTACTATAAAACGCTCCCTTATATAGTACAACTCCGCGCAAAATCCGGAGGAGAGGACTTACCTGAACTGGAGACCTGTTTTAATGCAATCTATGGCTATCTGCTTCTCCGTATGCAGGGAAAGACCGTCAGTCCGGAAACGCAGGAAGCGATCAAACAGATCAGTTCTTTTTTGGCCCTCCTTGCCGAAAAGTATCGTGAAGATATGAACGGAGAATTGAAATTAGAAGATTAATGACATGAAAACAATTCTGGTAACCGGTGCCAATGGGCAACTGGGTAATTCGATTCGTTTGTTTGCCGGCAAATATTCCGGATATAATTTCCTGTTTACAGATGTCGACACGTTGGACATTACCGATCCTGCTGCTGTGCGGGCGATGATAAAGGACAACGGAGTGAACTATATATTGAACTGTGCCGCCTATACAGCCGTCGATAAGGCGGAAGACGACGAAGCCCTGTGCCGCCGCATCAATACTTTTGCTGTCGGTGTACTGGGTAAAGCTGCACATGAGGCGGGAGCTAAAATGATTCACATCTCTACCGATTATGTATTTAGTGGAACAAACTGTCGTCCTTATGTGGAGACCGATGCCACTCGTCCTGTTTCGGCTTACGGCCGGACCAAATTGGCCGGTGAAGAGATTTTACAGGAAGTTTGTCCCGATGCGGTGATTATCCGTACCGCCTGGTTATATTCGGAGTTCGGGAATAATTTCGTGAAGACCGTGCTCCGTCTGGGAAAAGAACGGGATGAGCTCGGTTTCGTATTCGACCAGATCGGGACGCCGACTTATGCAGGCGACCTGGCAGCAGCCATTCTCACGGTGGTTGACTCTGGCGAGCGGGATGCCTTTGTGCCGGGGATTTATCATTTTTCCAATGAAGGTGTTTGCAGTTGGTATGATTTTACGGTGAAAATCCTTGAGGTGGCCGGAATAGAATGCCGCGTCCGTCCGATCGAAACGAAAGATTACCCGACAAAGGCGGTCCGTCCTCCTTATAGCGTGTTGAATAAGAGGAAGATAAAAGAAACATACGGCATTGTCATCCCGCATTGGGAAGAGAGTCTCCGCGTTTGCATGGAGAAACTGTAGGTTGTTGATAACCCTGTTGATATGTTGATAAGTATGTTGAAAACCCTGTTCATAACCCTGTTTGAAATAAAATAAACGATATAAAAATGAGTCAGTATTCAGAAGAGATTAAAAGAAGAAGAACGTTTGCTATTGTCAGCCACCCGGATGCCGGTAAGACCACATTGACGGAAAAACTACTGTTGTTCGGTGGCGCGATCCATGTGGCAGGAGCTGTTAAGTCCAACAAGATCAAAAAGACAGCGACCTCCGACTGGATGGAAATAGAAAAACAACGTGGAATCTCCGTTGCAACCTCTGTGATGGCTTTCGACTATGACGACCATAAAGTAAATATCCTCGATACCCCGGGCCACCAGGACTTTGCCGAAGATACTTTCCGTACGTTAACAGCCGTAGACAGTGTAATTATTGTAATCGACATTGCCAAAGGTGTGGAAGCCCAGACCCGTAAGTTGATGGAAGTCTGCCGTATGCGCAAGACACCGGTGATCGTGTTTGTCAACAAGATGGACCGTGACGGTAAAGATCCTTTCGACCTTCTGGATGAGATAGAAGAAGAATTGCAGATAAAGGTGCGCCCTCTGAGCTGGCCGATCGATATGGGACAGCGTTTCAAAGGGGTATATAATATATATGAACAGAAACTCGACCTCTATACGCCGAGCAAACAGTATGTGACGGAAAAGATCGAGTTCAACGACATCAACAGCCCGGAGCTGGAAAACCATATCGGCGATACGCTGGCAGAAAAGTTGCGTGCGGACATCGAGTTGATCGAAGGCGTTTATCCGGAGTTCGATGTCGATACGTATCTGAAAGGGGATATAGCCCCTGTCTTTTTCGGCTCTGCCCTGAACAACTTCGGTGTGAAGGAGTTGCTGGATTGCTTTATCAAGATTGCTCCGTCTCCCCGTCCTATCCAGGCGGTGGAACGTGTGGTTGAACCGGAAGAGGATAGCTTTACCGGCTTTATCTTTAAGATACATGCCAATATGGACCCGAACCATCGCAGTTGTATTGCTTTCGTGAAGATCTGTTCCGGCCGTTTCGAGCGTAACGCTCCTTATAAACATGTCCGCTTTGGCAAACAAGTGCGTTTCAGTAGCCCGACTGCTTTTATGGCACAGAAGAAGGAGACGGTGGACGAGGCTTTTGCCGGCGATATTATCGGTTTGCCGGATACCGGGAATTTCAAGATCGGTGATACGCTGACTTCCGGTGAAGAACTTCATTTCAAGGGATTGCCCAGCTTCTCTCCGGAAATGTTCAAATACATTGAAAATGCCGATCCGATGAAAGCCAAGCAATTGAACAAAGGTATCGAGCAGTTGATGGACGAAGGTGTGGCACAGCTTTTCACCAACCAGTTCAATGGCCGCAAGATTATCGGTACGGTAGGGCAGTTGCAGTTTGAGGTTATCCAGTACCGCTTGCTGCATGAATACGGCGCACAATGTAAATGGGAACCGATCAGCCTGTACAAAGCCTGCTGGATCGAGAGTGACAATCCTGTTGCTTTAGAGAATTTCAAGAAACGTAAATCCCAGTATATGGCGCTCGACAAAGAAGGGCGTGACGTCTACCTGGCCGATTCCGGTTATGTGCTGACCATGGCACAGCAGGATTTCCCGGATATCAGGTTCCATTTTACTTCGGAATTCTGATAAGGAACGTGTCCGGCTTTGCCACTTTTCACCATAAATTGGGGGATTGGGATTCATTCAAAATTTATCAGGTTTGAGCTATCTTTTATAGCAACTGGTTGTAACTGGCTCCCCTCTGGAGAGGGGGAAGGGGGGGGGTCATATCCCCGCCATACAACCTCCATAATCAGAGTCACTTGACTATTACAGGTTCATTTGCCGTTTGCTTCAGCTGACGGTTTACAAGTTGTTTCTCTCTTTTGGCTTCAGCCACATTTCTCCTAGATAGAAACCTGTAAGAAATGGGACTAAAGTCCAATGAGATAACCCCTTGACTAATCCGTCAGCTGAAGCAAACGGCAAATAAACCTGTAACAAGGCTTGTTTTATTGACTGGCTTTAACACACCCCCTACCCCCTCTCAAGAGGGGAGCCAGTTACAACCAGTCAATAAACAGATGATTCGATTATTGCTATATTTGAACCTTTTCCAATAAGGTTTTTCAGCAAATCAACCATCATACTGTCATAAATGGATGTAATGTGTTTATTACTAATCTATTAGTGTTTGATAGTTGAAAGCCACAACTATCATATCACCTATCATACCCTCATTTTATCCGGGCATATGATACATATTTAACAAAATCATTGCTCTTTTACCTCCCGAAAAATCACTGTAAAGAAGAGTATTCTGCATCTCATATTGCTCTTCCCTACTTAATAATTTCTCTAAAACAATAGACTAATTCTCCGGGAATACTTGCTTTTTGTTTTTAAGATGCCCGTTTCGACCTGTTTTACACCCGGATGTCGACGATGCTCAGACCCGGGTGTAAAGGTTGTTGAGAGCTGGGTGTCAGGCAACATAAATAACTATACTGTTGAAAATAAGCAATATACTTAGTAGAAAAAGACTGTAGTGTATCAGGTTTCAAGACAAGGTTATGACGGATTATGACAGTTAAATGATAGTTGAAAATGATAGCTGTCATGGTGTAATATGCTTATTACATGCGTATTAAAAGAGAATATGATAGTATGATAGTTCATTTTGATAATGCAATTAGATTATCTACTCTCCCTCCCCTTTGGGTATTCTATTTACAAAATATTTTTTATCTCTTCCAGGCTGCTGACCGTATAGGTCGGGGTAAACTCCTGGGGCGGCAGTCCCTGCGGGTTGAACCAGAGTTGGTCTATCCGCGATTGGCGGGCGCCGAAGATGTCGGCCTCGAAGCAGTCGCCGATCATCAGCGTCTCGTTGCGGCGGGAGTTGGTATTGATCAGGGCAAAGTCGAAGATGCCCTTGTGCGGTTTCTGGATACCTGCGTCTTCCGACAGGATCATCCGCTTGAAATAAGGTGCCAGGCCGGAGTTGCGCAGTTTCTTGTCCTGCACTTCGCGGAAGCCGTTCGACAGGATATACAGGCGGTAGGAAGGACGAAGATATTCCAGCAGTTCGATCGCGCCGGGAACCAGCCGTGTCTTGGTGGTCGTGCGCCTGAGGAAATCATTGTTGACGGCCAGTACCGCCTGGGTATCTTCGATGCCCATCGGGCGCAGCATATAACGGAAGCGGTCGATGATAAGCGTCTGCCTGTCGATCTCTCCCGCACGGTATTGCTTCCAAAGTAGCTCGTTGTGCGGCCAATAGATAGCAAAGAAAGCCTCGAAGGAGGCATAATACCGGTCAAAGTGGTGATCGGTATAAAGCTCTTCGAGGCATTCTTTATTATTATGGTACGTATCCCAAAGGGTATCGTCCAGATCTATAAAGAGGTTTTTGTATTTCATCATCCTACTTCGATCACCAGGTATTTGCCCAGGCTCCAGAATGTTTTCGGGTCTGTGATGTTTAGTGTCAGGTTGCCGTCTTCGTCTTTCACGAATTCGTAAGAACCTTCCGGATGGTTGGATTTCAGTTTTGCCTTTGCTGCAAATAAAGGAATTTCCTTTACTTCACGAACGTCGACAGAGATGAAGTAATCCTTGTTGAAACCGCTCTGCAATACTTTTGATTTGGAGAAAAGGCCACCGCCGGAAAGGATTTTCTGGTCTTTCAGTTCTTTTGCCGTGCCGAAGCAGTAGTAAGCCGTGTTGAGCGCTTTGTCCTGTTCGCCCAGTTTTTCAGATTGGGCGGCAGCTGTTGTAGCCAGGTTTTCCACATCTTCGTTCAGTGAAGAGACCATTTCGTCCAGTTCCTGGATACGTACATTTTTCTTTGCCAGGTCTTCCTGCAAAGCGACGATCATCGTAGCTTTCTGGTCCAGTTCGGAAGAAAGGCGGCTGATTGTTTTCCGCAGGGCTGCTGATTGGATACCGCTCTTTTTCAGCTTGTCTTCCAGCTGGCTGATCGTTTCCTTGTTCTTTTTCAGAGTTTCGCTGATCAGTTGCATGTTCTGCTTGATCTGTTCGCGGTTGCTTTTGCTGAATTCACCGCCAGTCTGCTGCTGAAGGTTCAGATAGTTTTCCGCATCGCGGATAGATTGTATGTCTGCCTCTACATCATTCAATGTAGTGAGGATCTCGTTCATCTCGCTGGTCGCTTTCGTATTCTCGATCTTCAGAGAATCGTTTTCGGCTTTCAGCTTTTTGTATTCGGCTGAGTTCTGTCCGCAGGAAACCAGCAATGTCGCGCAGGTACAAGCTAATAATAACTTCTTCATGTTCTTTTTGTTTTTTGAGTTAAACATCTTTTTCTGTCTCTTTTTCCTTTTTATCTTTTAAGCCTGCTAATACAATAACAATCTCACCTCTCGGATCGTTCACGGTAAAATGTGCTATAACCTCTTCCAGGGTTCCGCGGACGGTCTCTTCGTGCAGCTTGGATATTTCGCGCGACACGGATACTTGTCGGTCGGTTCCGAAGAATTCGGCTAGTTGGGTTAGCGTCTTTACCAGTCGGAAAGGTGATTCGTAAAAAATGATCGTCCTGTATTCGACGGCCAACTCCTTCAGGCGGGTCTGACGGCCTTTCTTCTGGGGAAGGAATCCTTCGAAACAAAACTTTTCGTTCGGTAGCCCGGAGGCCACGAGGGCCGGAACAAATGCGGTTGCTCCCGGCAGACATTCCACGTCGACACCCTGCCGCACACATTCCCTGACGAGCATAAAGCCCGGGTCGGAGATGGCCGGTGTCCCGGCGTCGGATACGAGTGCGATGTTTTCGCCGCCTTTGATGCGGGAAGCGATCTGCTCCACAGTCTTATGTTCGTTAAACTTGTGGTGCGACTGCATCTTGTTCTGTATCTCGAAATGTTTCAGCAGAATACCGGTCGTGCGGGTGTCTTCGGCCAGGATCAGGTCGGCTTCCTTCAGCACACGGATGGCCCGGAAGGTCATGTCTTCCAGGTTTCCTACGGGAGTCGGTACAACTGTTAACTTTGCCATAATTTTCAATTCTTCAGAGGAATCGTTTTTCCAATAGCTTGATGAAGTCGGCTACGGCTTCATCTTCTATGTTCCATTTCAGTTCGTTATTCAGGTAGGTTACCGATTCTTCATACGAATGGATCTCGTTGAGGTCGGTAATCGCCTTGTTCATTTTCTCTTCATTGCCACCGAACAGTTCGCGACGGAAACGGAAACGGTCGTTCAGGCTGAATGCCTTGCGGAAGTCGGACAGGTTCTTCTTCTCCAGAATGTCACTCAGGAAAACACTTTGCTTTTCCGAAGTGACGGATTTATGGGGAGGTTCGGGCTGAGTTTTATGTCCTACCGGTCCGATAGGGCGTACCGGTTCAGGCTGTACGGTGACGGCCGGTTCCGGGATAACAACTTCCTCTTTGACTGTTTCCGGCTGACGGACCGGCTCCGGTTGGACGGTAACCTTTTCCTCGGTGACGATTTCCGTCTTTTCGATGATAACTTCCTGTACGGGTTCCACCTTTGGCTCCGGGGCGATTACGGGTTCTGCGACCGGCTCTTCTTTTACTTCCGGTTCTTTTACTTCCGGTTTGTATTCTTCGGGAGCGGGTGCCGCGGTGGCAACCGGGTTCGGAAGTGACTGTATCAATGCCTGATGGGCTTCCATTTGTTTACGTAACATTTCAATCTGTGCAGTTTCCAGCGAATGAAGGTCATTCAGTATTTTATGCGTCAGATTGAATGTCTGGCTAAAGAAGGATACCGGATATACTTCTGCGTCGCGCATACCGGCTATCAACGTCTCCAGTTCCTTGATATCAAGTAACAGATAATCTATTTTTTCTTTATTTGCCATTCCTTTATTTTAATTTGCAAGAGGCGTTGTGTCCCAAAAGGCACTATTTGCGACCTCTCTGTCTTATATTGCAGCAAAAATAACTATTTCTATTTATGTAACGTACTTAATATGTGAAAAAGTGTGCTGTCACTCAACAAATTCATCCGGTAAATTAACCAGATATAGCCGATGGGTGGCACGGGTGAAAGCGGTATACAGCCACCGGTAGAAATCTTCTCCCAGCATTTCTTCCGTCATATATCCGATATCGAGGAAGACATTCATCCATTGTCCGCCCTGTGCCTTATGGCAGGTGATGGCATAGGCATATTTTACCTGTACTACATTGTAATGCGGATCGGCTTTCATCTTCTTCATTTTTCCGGCTTTGGTGGGGATATCGTCATAATCTTCCAGGATGGTGAAGAACAGCTTGTCGTTTAGCTCTTTCGGCAGGGCAGGGGTGTCGGTCTGTAGGGTGTCGAGCAGTATCTTTATATCCAGTTCCAGGTCGTAATCCTGAAAGCGGACGGTCACATCGGCAAAACGAAAGCCGTAAAGCTCGGTCGTCCGTCTGACACGGAGTATCTGTACGATTTCGCCGTTGGCGATGAAGTCCATTTCCTTGCAGTCGCTGGTCCAGTAATAATTGTTTTTGGCAACCATTAAGCGGTCGCCGGTCGATAATTCCTCTTCCCGGTACAGTATCCGGTTGCGGATGCCGTTATTGTAGATGGTGGCTCGTTTGTTGGAGCGCGTGATGATCATTGTTTCTTCGATCCCGTCATGGCTGTAGGCCGATGATATTTCCTCGATCAGTTCATCCCCGTTGACCTTTCTGAAGTCGGTGAAACCTTTCAACTGAAGTTTAGGATAGATTTCTACGGTGTTATTCCGTAGCGCATCCCGCAAACGGGTTGCATTGAGCAGAATACCCGAATCTTCGCTTTGCCTGACGACCTGTGTCAGGGTGATTTCCTGTACTTGCAGGTTGTATCCTCTGAGTATTTCCGGGTTGAGTGCCGGGCTTTCGGTCTGCATGACAGGCGGCAACTGGGCTACGTCGCCCATCAGGATCAGGCGGCAGTTCTCCCCCGAATAAACATATTGTATCAGGTCGTCGAGCAACCGTCCCGTCCCGAAAGAAATCGAGTCGATTCCGTCATTGGAAATCATGGACGCTTCATCAACAATAAATAACGTATCTTTATGTAAATTATCAGCAGGCATGAATCCGGTCGGCTCGTTGGAGAATGCCTTCTGGCGGTAAATCTTTTTATGGATCGTATAAGCCTTTTGCCCCGAATAATTCGAAAAAACCTTAGCTGCCCTGCCTGTTGGAGCCAGCAGAAATGTTTTTTGTTGCAGTTCGTTCAGAGTCTTGACCAAGGCACCGACCAACGACGTTTTTCCGGTTCCTGCGTATCCTTTCAGCAACAGGAGTGTGTCCGATTCCACCGAAAGCAGAAAATCCGTGAGCGTTTTTAATGCAGAAAACTGGTCTTCTGTCGGATTATGTGGGAAATTTTGCGTAATTTGGCGGCTTAAATAACTATTTATCATTTTGATTGCAATAATTTTGGTGATAAAGGTAGTGTATTAAATATTCTTTTTTAAATTTGCCGAACGAAATAAATTCAAAAAAACAATACAAACCATGAAAGTTACATTAAAGATTTTATTAGCTGCTGCAGTTCTCCTGCTAGTTTACATTTGCTACAGAAGCATCATGACGCCGATTGAATTCAATGAAGCAAAAGATGCGCGTGAAAGTCTTATTAAAGCTCGTCTGATCGATATTCGTAAAGCTCAGATCGAGTACAAGAATGTGTATAAGACTCATGCTGGTAGTTTCAATGACTTGGTTAAGTTCCTGAAGGAAGATAAGCTTCCGTTCTTGATCAAGGAAGGTGTTTTGACTGACGAGCAGCTGGAAAAAGGTATGACAGAGAAAGAAGCTGTGAAGAAAGGTTTGATCCGACGTGATACTATCTGGGTCTTGGCAAAAGATACCTTGTTCGGTGCCAGCTACAATGCTGACGATCTGGCCAATGTTCCGGGAACAAGCGTTAAGTTCTCTATGGATACAGCTACACTGACTTCCGGTTCCGGTTATACTGTAAAAGTATTTGAAGCAGGCGTTAAGTATGACGATTATCTGGGTGACCTGGACAAACAGTTGGTTGTAAACCTGAAGGACAAAGCTGAAAAGCTGGAAAAATATCCGGGTTTACGTGTTGGTTCACTGACTGAAATTAATAACAACGCAGGTAACTGGGAATAATCAATTGCTTATGACTATCAGTATTCCTGATACGTTGACTGCTGATAATTCTGGAAAATACATAATGTCCATTCGGCTTAGGTCGGATGGACTTTCTTTTTCAGGATACAGCCCTTCGGAGAGCGAGACTTTCTTTTACAGAAACGTGGAGTTCGACCGGACGAAACCTTATGTCTCTTCCCTGAAAGAGTTTTTCTTTGAGCACGAGTTTATGACTTATTCGTATAGGCGGACGAACCTGGTTTGTGTCACGCCGCAGTATACGGTGGTGCCGGAGGAAGTCTTTACGGACAAGCAGAAAACGGATCTGCTGTCGTTTACGTTTTCTGCCCCGGAGAATAAATGTCTGCATAATTTGCTGACACGTGAGGCGGCAGAGGTCGTGTTCGGCATGAATGAAGAGGTGTATGAGTTTTGTTCCCGCTCGTTGATCAATCCGTCGTTCATCCACCATATTACTCCCCAGTTGGCTTTATGGAAACAGCAGAGCCGTATGTTGATCCCCCGGCAATTGTATGTAGTGCTGCACCGGAAGATGATGGACGTGGTTTGTTTTGCACAGGGGAAACTACTTTTTGTCAATACGTTTGAGTATGATAAGCCGGATGATATCCTGTACTATATATTATATGTATGGAAACAGGTCGGTATGGACCAGGAGAGGGACCAGCTTCATATCTATGGAGGTGTCTCCCTGCGTAACAGCATAACAACTACATTACGTAATTATATACAATATATAAGTCCGGCCGAGATACCGTCGGATGCTTATTTGTTGGGTGCCGAGGTTGTTCAGGCCCCGTTGGATTTAATAGCTTTATCTGTATGCGAATTATAAGCGGAATATATGGCCGGAGGCGTTTTGACGTACCGTCTTCTTTCAGTGCACGGCCGACTACTGACTTTGCGAAAGAGAATCTCTTTAATGTGATCAACAACCTGACCGACCTGGAAGGTGCCGATGCGCTGGATTTGTTTGCCGGAACGGGGAGTATCTCTTTCGAACTACTGTCGAGAGAATGCAAAAGCGTGACGGCTGTCGAGAAGAACAATGCACATGCCTCTTTCATCGCAAAGGTAGCGAAAGAGTTAAAGACAGATTCGCTTCATCTGATCCGTGGCGATGTGTTCCGTTATCTTCATTCGGCACCGAAACAGGGTTTTGATTTTATCTTTGCCGATCCCCCTTATGCGTTGAAGGAACTGCCGGAGGTTCCTGCCTTGGTTTTTGAGCGTGACTTATTGCGTGACGGCGGTATCTTCGTGATGGAGCATCCGAAAACGAATGATTTCTCCCACCTACCGTATTTTGACCAGCAACGTGTATACGGTTCGGTGAATTTCAGTATTTTCATAAAAGAAGAAAAGGCTTAAAGGAGCGGCGAGAACAGGCGCATGAACGATTCGGCGAGGCGCTGTTTGATTGGCCGTTTTAGCCAGCGTGAAGGAATCAGCCGTTCGCAGCTGTGCATATCGTGCATGAACACCCGCTTCATCTGTATGGCGAAAGACGGTTGATAGACGAATGCATTTATCTCGAAATTGTGTTCGAAGCTCCGGAAGTCCATATTGGCTGATCCGATGCAGGCAAGCGCATCGTCGGTTATCATCAGTTTGGAATGGAGGAATCCCGGCTCATAGAAATATACTTTCACACCAGCCTTCACCATCTCGTCAATGAAAGAGTGTGTCGCCATATTAGCGCTGCGGGTATCCGAGCGTTTGGGTAGCATAAGACGTACATCGATACCTCCCAACGCTGCGATCAGCAGTGCCTGGTTCAATCCTTCGGTCGGAAGGAAATAAGGGGTTTGTATATAAATGTACTTTTTGGCATTAGCGATGGCAAAGATATAGGCCTGCAACAGCGTGCGCCATTGCCCGACCGGACCACTGGTAGCTATCTGCATGATATTGTCGTCATGGTATATCGGAGTCGGCGGATAATATATTTTGTCGTTCAGCAATTTCTTACTGATAACATACCAGTCGATCAGGAAAGCGGACTGGAGGCCGTGTACTCCTTTTCCTATTATCCTGAAATGAGTATCGCGCCAGATACCCCATTCCGTACCTTTCTCATAGCGATCGGCAATATTCATACCACCCATATAGCCGATCTGCCCGTCTATAACGACAATCTTCCGGTGATTCCGGTAGTTCACTTTGCTGGTGAAGACCGGGAATGCTACTTTCAAAAAGGCATATACCTCAATTCCGGCTTCCTGCATTTCGTCGAAGAAACTGTTTTTTACGTTCCAGCAGCCTACGTCATCGTATAAAACTCGTACCTGGACCCCTTCTTTTGCCTTTGCAATCAGGGCATCTTTGAACCGTGCCCCGACTTCATCGTCACAAAAGATATAATATTGAAAGTGGATATGATGTTTTGCCTTTTGTATATCGTCCAGTAAATCCTTGAATTTGTCAGCTCCGTTCGTATATATTTTAATCTCGCTGCCATAGAGCAGGGAAGACTGATTGTTGTTACTCAGCAATGTGACTAACGGTTGGTACGGACCGGGGACAGTACAGGCGTCCTGCGGAAGTTTGCCTTCCTGCGGTCGCTTCATAATACGTTTGTAGGTTCTTCGGGAGATGATACGCTGTTTCCGGTTGTCCTGTCCGAAGAAGAAATAAAACAGCAGGCCGATACCCGGAGCCAGCAACAATACGATGACCCAGGGAATGGTTTTTAACGGATTTCTGTTTTCCGCTATAATAACCAGAACCAGTCCCAGGATGGTGACGGAGTATAATATAATGAATATTACTCCAACGACCCATTGTATGTGTATGGCTGCCAGCATTCTTTTTATACTTTGTTACAGGTTGATAAAGGTAGTAAGGTAATTTGTAAATAACAAATCTTTACTACATTTGCGGATATATCAAATAAAAGAAGATGATTACATATATTATTATAGGTATAACCGTTTTAGTGTCTTATCTCTGTTTCAATAATGCGGAATTGTTCCGTAAGCTGGCGTTGATACCTTTTCGCACGGTAAAGAATAATGAATGGTACCGGTTGATAACGCATGGCTTCGTTCATGCGGATATGACGCACCTGTTAGTCAATATGTTTACGTTCTGGTCGTTCGGAACCTATATAGAAACGGTTTTCGGTTATCTGGGTTTCGGAACCTGGGGATTTCTGGCACTTTATTTCGGAGGGATGATCTTTGCTTCCATTTATGACTTGGTGAAACATCATAATGATCCTTATTATGTCTCCATTGGAGCATCGGGAGCCGTATCGGCGATTCTGTTTTCCTATATATTGTTCGACCCCTGGAGTAAAATATTACTGTTTGCGATCATTCCTGTACCGGGAATTATCTTTGGAGTAGTTTACCTGGCTTATTGTCAATATATGGCTAAACGTGCGGGAGACAATATCAACCACAATGCCCATTTTTACGGGGCGGTATATGGTTTTCTGTTCCCGGCTTTACTTAATCCTTCATTGATAAAAGCTTTCCTGTCTCACTTTTAGACGGAAGATATTCAGAATATAATACTGTTCAAGTGTTTGTATTTTAAGGTATTATTTATAGATTTGTGGAAATATCTCAATTTCTCTAATACCATAATGCAGACATAATGAAAAGAAGAAACTTCATCAGGAGTGGGGCATTGGTTCTTGCCGGCTTCACTATTTTACCCCGTCACATTTTAGGTGGAACGAATTTTGTCGCTCCCAGCGATCAGATAAATCTCGGGATTATCGGTTGCGGGGCACAGGGACGTTGGACGTTAGCTCCGGAGTTTGCCCGCCGTGCGAATCTGATCGCAGCATCCGACTGTGAATCCCGGCAGTTGAATGCTATGCAGGCAATTGTCGAAAAAGAAACCGAAAAGGCAAAAGGACAGGCCTATAAAGGTTTTAAATTGTATGCCGACTATCATGAACTACTGAACCGCAGCGATATCGATGGCGTGATTATTGCCACACCGGATCACTGGCATGCGGTACAGACTATTGAAGCCTGCCGTGCCGGAAAAGATGTGTATGTGGAGAAACCCATGTCGCACAGTATCGAGGAAGGACGTGCCATGGCCGATGCCGTAGAGAAATATAACCGGGTATTGCAGGTCGGCAACATGCAACGTTCATGGCGAAACTTCCGCCATGCCTGTGAACTGGTCCGTAATGGGTATATCGGTGAGATAAAAGAAGTAAAAGTTTCCATCGGACCTCCTCCTGTTAAATATGATCTTCCGGCGCAACCGGTTCCCAAGACGCTGGACTGGGAAATGTGGATCGGGCCGGCTCCCATGAATGTATATAATGAGGAACTGGCTCCGCCTATGGAACGGAATATGTTCCCGAACTGGCGTAATTACCGGGAATACGGTGGCGGTATGATCTGTGACTGGGGTGCCCACATGTTTGACATAGCCCAATGGGCTTTGGGTATGGACGATTCCGGCCCGATTGAGTTTACTCCTCCTGAGGAAGGAGAACTGAAACCGCTTAGTATGCGTTATGCCAACGGAACAGTAATGACGCATGAGCCTTTCCGTAAGGCGGATGGAAATGCAGTCCGCTTTATCGGTTCGGACGGTGTGATCGATATCAGCCGTAGTTTTCTGGATACGATACCTGCTAAATTACAGGATGAAGTGATCGGTGATGACAAGATCAAATTGTATAAGAGCGACGATCATTACAATGATTTCCTCACAGCAATGAAGACTCGCAAACAGCCGCTTAGTACCGTTGAGATCGGACATCGTACGGCTTCGCTTTGCCATATCGTAAATCTTTGTTACGAGTTTGACCGCAAACTGGTGTGGAATCCGGAAAAAGAAGAATTTTTCTTTGACGACGAAGCCAACAGACGGAGAGGAAATCCGATACGCGAACCGTATAGCCTGAAAGTGTAGCTATATATAATAATGTATAGGAGAAACGGTAGCGGCGATAAAAGTTTATGAAGACTTTTACCGTCGCTATCTCTTTTATTCAGCCCTTGTTTAGAACCGTGGAGGAGGGCCGCCCGGTCCGCCATGGCCTCTGCCACCCGGTCCGCGCATATCGCTTGCAGAAGCTCCCCCTTTAAAGATGCTGAACCTGTAAATGAAGTGAACCATGAAGTAACTACTCAACGTATTGTATTCCGAATATTGTGTATAGTCAGCTGTTACGCTCTGAGAGATATTACTGCGTTGTTGCAGGATATCATAAATTTTGAAACGCAATGTCGCCTGGTTCCCTTTCAGGAAAGATTTGGATGCGGATGCATTCCATAAAACTTCCTTCTGTTGGTATCCGGCTGCGTAACCGGAGTTGGCCGACCAGGTTATGTCACTTTCAATCTTGAAATCGAGTGGAAGATAAATGGTCGTAGTTCCTCCCACGCCATAATTGTAAATATTCTGGTCGTTCTGGTTTTGCAAAGAGTTCTTAGTCCCACTATAACGGAAGTTTCCGTTTACTCCCAGGTCGATATAATCCGAACGAAAATCGATACCGGCACGTTCCATGGCCGAATAATTCTTGTTCGTATTTTTTTCTTCGTTGATGAAACCGTTTACATTTGCAAAAGAGGCCATTGTCATCGAGTTAACGGAGAACTTTCTGTTCTTCAGTGGCGTGTTGAACATGACGCGGAAATTACCGTTGTAGTTCCCGTTGACATTTTCATAAGTCGTCATCTTCTTTCCTGATTCCCCAACATAAATAGACTTCTTAACGATGTCGTTGACAACATAGTTGGCATTCAACATCAACATGAGAGCTGTCTGCTTTTCCGGAATAAATTTCTGGTAACGGGCAGAGAAGTTATTTGAATAAGTAGGTTTCAAATCCGGATTACCGGTGATAGTGTTCAGCGGGTCGGAGATGTCGGCTACGGGTTGCAGCTGGGTCATCGACGGCTGGCTGGTACGTCCGCGATAGTTGATGCGCAGGTTGGTACGTTTATCGAACCGGTAGTTGAACCGGATCATCGGTGACAGGTTGACAACGTTGCGCGTCAGCTTTGAAAGGGTCGTGTCGCCTACAAAATTCTCACTTACACTGTGCGAAGGCTCCAGGTTCATGCCGATGGTATAATCATATTTTTCCCGGACAGCCTTAAAGGCCAGGCTTGCCTGCTGGTTGATGAAGTTATTGCGGTAACTTTTGCTGTATGCAGTGTCAAGTACATTATAATCTTCGCTGTCTTCTCCCCTTACATAAGAGTTTTTCAGGGATTCCTGTTTATTCTGGCTGATACTGTAGGTTGCCTGGATGAAATTGTTATGCCCGATCGGCTCGACCCATGATAAATAAACGCGGTAGTTAAACCCTTTGTTATCATATCTGAATTGCTGGTCGATCAGTTCATCTTGGTTTTTCCCCATGAAATATTCTGTGTTCGAGTAATTCAATCCTTTGTTGTAGGAATCGCTGAGCCCTCCGGTTAAAGAACCACTGAAGACACGCCCTTCGTCATTCAGCTTACGGCTGAACTCCAGTCGTGCATTAAGGTTGTAACCTTCACCGTCGGATACGTAATCGGATTCTCCGAGGTTGACCGTATCGCCCAGGTTTGTCAGTGTGTTGAACGAACCGAACTCCCGGTTATGGCTGTTGCTATAACTGAAACTAGGCTGGAAAATGATCTGGGTTGCCGAATCCGGCTTCCATTCCATACGGAAATCGGCACCGACGTTATCGCTTTTCGTATTACTGTTGTTTATTTCGTTATAGATAGTAGAACTGTCGTTCGGCAAAATATTTGTCCGGTTGATTTTACTGTTCGCTTCATTGTCGGAATGTGAATAACGGACATTACCTCCCAGGGTCATTTTAGAGTTGAATTCTTTGCTGAAGTTCAGACCTACGTTTCCGGAGGTGGTGATACCGTTCCCGGCTCCTCCCGACCGTCCGCCCCGTCGTCCTCCCATACCGGAGAACATGTTAGAGGCAATATCGGAGAATCCCATATTGTTCGTGTTATTGATACCTCCCATAAGTGTGAACTGGTCGTTGTTGATAAACCGATTCACCATGAAATTACCTTCATACCGATCTTCGCTTCCATAGCCGGCAAAGGCATTGCCGAACCATCCTTGCTTCATTCCTGGCTTGACAGTCAGGTTGATCACGGTTTCTTCATCCCCGTCATCGAATCCGGTCATCCGTGCCATATCGCTCAGGCGGTCCAACACCTGTACTTTTTCCACCATTTTAGAAGGCAGGTTTTTGGAAGCTACTTTCGGGTCGTCGGAGAAAAATTCTTTTCCGTCTATCAATACTTTCTTGACTTCTTTTCCATTGACGGTAATCTTTCCTTCGCTGTCAACTTCCACGCCGGGCATCTTTTTCAGAAGGTCTTCCAGGACAGCCCCTTCGGTTGTCTTGTAAGAGTCGGCATTATATTCGACCGTGTCGTTGCGAACGACCACTTCCGGAGCCTTGCCGATCACGACGGCTTCACCCAGCTGGATAGCTCCGTCGCTTAATGCTAATTTACCTAATTTGACAGGATTTGTTTTTCCGGTGATACGGATGGGTTGGTATAAAGGATCGAATCCCACAAAGCTGACATGCAATAAATAACTGCCGGCTTTAATACCTTTCAGTGTAAAATTACCATTACGCGAACTGGCTACACCGCCAACCATCGTGCTGTCTTTTACATTCAACAAGCGTACTGTCGCCTGTTCGATTGGCTCATTGCTTCCATCTTCTACCACCGTTCCGGTGATGTCAACTCCACCCTGCTGCGCAAATGCCGGCAAAGAAAAGAGGATAAAAAATAACCATAATAAGTACCTTCCCAATTTCATAACTAATGTATTATCTGTATCTAACAAACATTCTCCCGGACTGGTTTCCGGGTACGAGAAGATAGACACGACGAAGGTTATTAAGTTTAAAAATATATGTGATGATTTTGATTTATTAACGAAAACATTTGTCAGCAAATTGACAGATGAAAATCCCGAACTGCCGGAATATCAAAATGCTATATCAAGTGGCTGGTGAAGGATCTGTATAAGATTGGTGGAAGAGGTGCTGTTTTTTATACAAACCTCGGAGGGGTTGAAGATGTTATAATGCTCTTGATGGTGAAGTAATTCTGCCATAATAGGAAATTAAAAAGGATATATGAATCCTTTTTCTGAAATAAATGATGATTGTTTGATATAACGATATTTTAATTATGCACTGTTTTTGAATCGTTCTGGAGAAAAAAACTGTTCGTAAACATACAATTCGGAGCTTGAAAAGTCCTTTTGAGATTGTCAATTAACATCTATTTGCACTGTTTTTTGCTTATAATAAATCTTCATCTCGTTTAAAACGAAAAAAAACTCGTTTTAAACGAGATGGAAATTTCTTTAAAATGAACTGAGAGCTGGATGGTAAGAATGATCGTTGTTAATTATTGTAAAAACAAATCCTGTAGGAGATAAGATTTGAAGAATTCACGTGTTATGATAAAATCTATTTGTGTAACATATTGACGCAATATGGTTGTGTTTTGACTTCTTTTGTCAAATCTATTTTCTCTTTTCAGGAAGGGAATCCGAATAAAAAAGAAAGCAGTGGCAGATAATCCCTTAGTCTGACACGCAGTATTTTCAACGCTTGGCTGATTCTGTATTCAACGGTTTTGACGGATACGCCGAGTTTAGTAGCTATCTGAGTATTCGTGAGTTCCCCGAAACGGCTTAAAGCGAAGGTGTCGCGGTAGGTATCAGGGAGTTCTTTAATAGCTTTGTTAATGTGTTCAGTTAGTTCATTTATAAAATAGTAATCAGGATCTTCAAACTGATCTTTAAGTTTGTCATATATATGGTTATGTATTCGTTCGTGATATAGTTGTTTCTTGATAGCATTCAGGCAACGGTGTTTGGTTGAAATGAAAAGATAGGATTTTAGAGAGGTTTCTATTATAAGGCTTTTCCTTGTTTCCCAAATGAACAGCATCAGATCCTGTACTAACTCTTCAGAATCTTCATCGGAAATATACTGGGAGGCATATTCGCATAAAGGTGAATAGTATTTTAGAAAAAGCTGTTTATAAGCGTTCTCATCACTATTTTGTAGCAAATTCAGAATCTGATCATCATTCATGGAGTTGGATTGTTTGTCTGTTGTGGTATCTCGAATCTATAAGCAAATGTAAATTGTTTCTTTATACATACAAAATATTTTATACGATTTACTAATTACTTTTTTTGAAAAAAGTAGAATATGAGTTTAGGGTACTGTACCTGTAGTTTTGTCGTATATATAGAATGGAAAAAGAAAATAGACATATTATCAGTAATGAACCGGATGAAGCTGTCCTTTTGAGATATATATCGGAAACCGCTTCGGAAGAGGAAAGAATCTGGGTTGACGGTTGGTTAAAGGATGATGAAGCCAGGGAGAACGTTTTATGGCAGTTGGCTACTATAGATCATGCTCTTCGCACGAAAAAAAGAATAGCAGCCCGTAATTCGCTGGAGGCTTTTTGTAAAGTGGAAAGGCGTATTAAACGTTTACAGAGAAAAAACTGGATAAATCGCACTTATCTGGCAGCAGCCTGCTTTTTGGGTGTCTTGATCTTATCCACTGCAATATCTTATTGGATGCAAAAAGGAACAGGGGATGAGGCACAGATAGTAACAGTTCAGGCGAATGCAGGTATGCGTACGCATTTTAACTTGCCGGATGGGACCGTTGCTTATTTGAATTCAGGAAGTGTACTTTCATATCCGTTGCATTATGATAAAAGGGAAAGGCGGGTAACGCTTACAGGTGAGGCTTATTTTAAAGTTACGCATAATCCGGAGCAACCGTTTATAGTTAGTGTGGCTAATGACCGGATGCGTGTTAAAGTGTTGGGGACGGAATTTAACTTGCAGTCTTATAACAATGAAAGTATAGTACAAACGACATTGGTTAGTGGGGCTGTAAATATAGAAGCTGTAAAAAATGGTGATATAGTGTCTAATATTAAACTTAAGCCTTCGGAAAGGGCTGTCTATGATATTTCTTCCGGTT
This sequence comes from Parabacteroides caeci, assembly GCF_023656795.1. NCBI lineage: Bacteria > Pseudomonadati > Bacteroidota > Bacteroidia > Bacteroidales > Tannerellaceae > Parabacteroides > Parabacteroides caeci. Next base: position 11,095 of record NZ_JAMOKT010000016.1, on the reverse strand, counting down.
CTGTTTCTATAGCTACCGTAAATACGGAGTATGATACGGCCTGGAAAGAGGGACGTTTAATGTTTAAAGACATGCCGATACCACAGGTTTTGAAGAAGTTGTCTTATTTTTATAATGTAAGGTTTGATGTAAAGGATTCTGTGATCAATACTTATCGTTTTACCGGAACATTTGAAAATAAACAATTGTCGCAAATCTTGGACTACTTGAAAATTTCTTCGCAAATAGATTATACAATTAAGCAAATGACATCGGATGATAGTTCGGGTATTCAAAATGAGACTGTCACTCTGAAGAAAATGAGATAGTGTTAAATCTGAATGTTTAACTTAAAATATATGCCTATGAAGTAATACAGGATTATTGTAAGCCTTATTGAAAACATACGGAAATATGCTGGTAACATATTCCCGTATGAAAATTCGAAAGGTCTTTGGAGACAAATCAAATATTTTTTTTAATCTTAAATCACTGCAAAAGTATGGTAAAGATTTATTATTTCCAATATAAAGGGAATATTAGTGCCTTTATATTACAATCTAAAATCACAAGAATCATGAAGTTAACCAGTCTATTGCTTTTTTTGTCAATCGGATTAGCTTGGGCATCGAATTCATATGCACAAAAGGCTATACTTTCGATGAACATGACTAATCGGACGGTTTTTGATGTATTGGAAGAGATTGAAACGCGAACTGATTTTCATTTCTTTTATAACAGCAAGATTATCGATATCCATAGAACAGTTTCGGTAAACGTAAAAGATAAATCCGTTTTTACAATCCTGGATCAAATATTTAAAAATTCAAATGTTGCTTATAAGGTCGTAGATAAGGATATTATTCTTTCGGCAAATGAAGCATCTGGAATTTTACAGGATAGGCGAAGGATAACAGGGGTAGTTAAAGATAAAAGTACAGGTGAACCTGTTATCGGAGTGAATGTCTTAGTGAAAGGCTCAACAAACGGAACGATTACTGATATAGATGGCAGGTTCTCTCTGGAGGTTTCATCGTCTGATATATTGTCTGTTTCTTATATCGGCTATATGTCACAAGAAATTACAGTAAGTAATAAAGAAGTGATCGATGTTGATTTACAGGAAGATTCGACTAGTTTGGATGAAGTTGTAGTTGTGGGATTCGGTACGCAGAAAAAAGTCAATTTGACAGGATCTGTATCGGCATTAAGCACGAAAGATATAGGGAAATTGAAAGTGACACAAACCTCTCAATTGTTATCGGGAATGGTTAGCGGTATAAATGTTACACAAGGTTCCGGACAACCAGGGGCAGATCAGTCTTCTGTAACGATCCGTGGATTGGGGACTTTCAGTAGTGCGGGAAACTCTCCATTAGTATTGGTTGACGGATTGTCTTCTTCGTTGGATAATGTGAATGCGAATGATATAGAGAGTATTTCTGTTTTAAAAGATGCAGCATCAGCTTCTATATACGGAACCAGGGCTGCAAATGGTGTCATATTGATTGAAACGAAAAAGGGAAAAGAAGGAAAAGCACGAATTACTTATCAGGGTAACTTTGGTTTTTCCCGTCCGTCAGAGACTCCTAAAATAGTGGACTCCTGGGTCTATGCAGAAATGTATAATGAAGCATTGATAAATGGAGGAGGAAGTCCGCAATATACGGCAGATGAAATTGCTAAATTTAAATCAGGGGAAGATCCGGATAATTATCCTAATAAAAGGCATTATGATGACTTGATAAATTCCGGAAGTGGTTTTCAGACCAATCATTATTTAGGTTTGACAGGAGGTACAGAAAAGAATTCTTATATGTTTTCTCTGAGTTATCTTAATCAAAAAGGTATTGTTGCGGAAACAAACTATCAACGTTATAATGTAATGTTTAATGCAAGCAGCAAGCTAAGAGATAATTTTAAAGTAAATGTGAAATTTTCCGGACAAAAAGGGGATAGTAATCAGCCAACAGCTGTTGACAGTAATCCTCCTGAAGGAGTTGAAGGTTTAATAAGCTATGCAATAAAAGTACCGAATACAATAGCCGGCAAACGTTCGGATGGTTATTATGGTAATCAGACGGGATTTACAATTGAAGGTTGGATGGATAGCGAGTCTTTCATTAAGAATGATGATGTAGATGTTATTGCAAGTGCTAATTTTGAATGGAATATATTGAAGGATTTAAAACTGACAGGAGTAGCAGGATATGATTATTCAGCTTCTGACTACAAAAGATTCAGGCCAACGTTGGTAATAGATCAATACCTGACTGCATCACCTTCCGATCTCAGGATACGTAAAGCTCGGAATACTCTTTTAACGTTGCAGGCATATCTGGATTATGACTGGTCTGTAAATTCTCATTTGTTCCATGCTCTTTTAGGATATTCTCAGGAAAGTAATAAAAACGATTGGGTTGAAGCCTTTCGTGATAATTTCCCCAGTAATACTTTGTATGAACTGAATGCCGGTTCGGCTTCTAACCAGCAAAATGCCGGTTCTGCATCAGAGTGGGCTTTGGCCTCTTTTTTCGGAAGATTGAATTATTCATTTCTGGATAGATACCTTTTGGAAGTAAGTGCCAGGTATGATGCATCTTCAAGGTTCCCCAAAAAGAACAGATGGGGCTTTTTCCCGTCAGTTTCCGGCGGGTGGATTATATCACAGGAAAATTTCTTCAATGTACCGGTTATAAACAATTTGAAACTGAGAGCTTCCTGGGGTAAATTAGGTAACCAGAATATTGGGGATTATCCTTATCAACAAGTAATTGCTTTGGGTATTAATGCTCCGTTTGGTGTCTCGGAAGAATTATGGCCCGGGGCTGCTGCTGTAGATGTTCCAAGTACGGATATCACTTGGGAGTCCACAGAGGTAATGAATGTCGGACTCGATATCGGTTTGTTTAGTAATAAATTGACATTTACTGCAGATTACTATGTAAAAGAAACGTCTGATATTTTATATAATGTAACAGCTTCAAAAGTATTAGGAATGACTCCGTCTGTGCAGAACGCAGGAACTGTAATCAATAAAGGTGTCGATTTTTCAGTTCAGCATAGAAATGTTATAGGAGATTTTTCTTATGGAGTTGCAGCAAATGTGTCTTATGTAAAAAATCGTGTGGATAAACTGGCTAATGTGGAAAAGGATATTGCCGGAGGACTTTTTGTCGGTCATTCTTTAAATTCGATTTATGGCTATGTTGTTGATGGTTTTTTCAATAGCCAGGAAGAGATTGATAGTTATGCCAAACAACCCAGAACTGCTAAACCCGGGGACTTAAAGTTAGTCGATATAAGCGGTCCTGACGGTGTACCGGATGGTATTGTTAATGCTGATTATGACAGACAGATAATAGGAACCCAGTTTCCAAAGTTTAATTTCGGTTTTAATATCAATGCTCAGTATAAAAATGTCGATTTCTTACTTAATATGAATGGAGTAGGAGGAATGGACCGTTTTGTCGGAGGAAAAGAAAGTTATCAGGGAAATGCTTTTTACCGAGGCTCAAATCCGCAGGAATGGATGATAAAAGGACGATGGACTGAAGATAATCATGATGCGACTTATCCTAGGTTATTGGTTGTTGGAGGAGGAGAACAACAATTTTATAAATCTACATACAGAGTTATTAATGCGTCTTTCTTTAGGATTAATGATATACAAATCGGATATACATTCCCTTCTGCAATGATTCAATCTTTAGGTATGTCAAATCTGAGAGTTTATGCAAGTGTAAAAAATCTGGCCACTTTCCATAATTTTTTGGAAGGATGGGATCCGGAAAGAACTTCTATGTATCCGGCTGTTAGGGATTTTATGGCAGGTATTAGTGTAACATTCTAATTTGAAGCAATATGAAAAAGAGTTGTGTAAGTAAATATATATTTGTAGGAGCTTTTTTAAGCTTTTCTATTGTTGTACTAACAGGGTGTGATAGTTTATTAAATAAATATCCGCTGGATAGTTTGTCTAATAGTACTTTTTGGCAAACAGAGGGAGATGCCTTATTGGCCTTAACAGGAGTATATCAACAAAATAAACTGACAGGAACCAATGCAAAACAATCGTTTGATTTATGGAATCAGGATGCTTATTTAAGATTGTTTGAGGCTACCACTGATAATGGTTTTGAAAAGGACAATGGCGTAACTGATTTTAATAATGGTGACTTGGTTGCCTCTTATCAGCCTGTAATGGATTTGTGGACAACAACTTATATCAAAATAACGAAGTGTAACAATTTTCTTGAAAATATTGATAATGTTGAAATGGATGTAAGTAAGCTGGAAGAAATGAAAGCTGAAGTCAAAACAATAAGAGCTTACGATTATTTCTGGCTGGCGTTTTTATGGAGTGATGTTCCTTTGGTTACTAAAGTATTGACGGTGGATGAAGCTAATAGTGTGTTTCGTGATAGCCGTGAAAATGTGATCAAATTTGTAATAGAGGAGTTGCAGGCGGCAATTCCTAATTTACCGGTAACACGCCCGGATAAAGATTATGGTAGAATAACGAAAGGGGCAGCTTTAGCTATTTTGGGAAGAGTCTTTTTGGCAGAAAAAAGATGGGAAGATGCGAAAAATGTTTATAAACAGATTATGGATCTGGGTGTCTATAATATAGATGCACGTTTTAGTGATCTTTTTATTGAAAAAGGTGAGAACAGCAAAGAATTCTTGTTGGTAAGTAAAAGAATGCCCGATATATATGGAAATTCCATTTTGTTGAGTTGCCTTGGATTTACCTGGGGAGGATATCATCATTACAGTCCATATAATGAATTAGTGGAAGATTTTGAATGTATAGATGGTCTGCCTGTTAAAGAATCTCCATTGTTCGATCCGGAGAAACCTTATGAAAATCGTGATCCGAGATTGCTGAAAACAATATTTGTAGATAATATATCCGTCTTTAAGAATATATTATATATCGCCCATCCGGATTCGTCTCCGACAGTTTATCAGGATCAATTGACAAGACGTCAATGGAGTGGTTATATGGTTCGTAAATTTTGCGATGAAGATTACAATGGAAATCTGAATGTATATGGATGCGATTTTCCAATGATCCGTTATGCAGAGGTCTTGTTGAGCTATCTGGAAGCGAATATAGAGTCCGGAACTCCTATAACGCAGAATTTACTGGATGAGACAATAAACCGTGTCAGAGGTCGCGAAGAAATAAAGATGCCTCCTGTTACGGAAACAAATCCGGATAAGTTGACAACTATTCTGAGACGTGAAAGGCGTGTAGAATTGGCTTGGGAAGGTTTAAGATTGTTTGATTTGTTCCGGTGGCGTACAGCTCATATATTACTTAAAGGGCGTTTTCATGGTATGAAAATCTGTTCTAAAGAGAAAGCTCCGGGATATACGAAAGTTCCAGTCAATGCAGATGGCTATTATTTTTGTGAGGAAACTTTTTTTAGAGAAAATGTCGATTATTTATGGCCAATTCCTCAGGCAGAACGGGATGTAAATAAAAATCTGACTCAGAACAGTGGTTATTGATTCTGACGAATATGGAAAATGTTCGGTAATAGCTTATGGATATGAATAGAAAAATAATAAATAATATGTTGATATGAAACTACATTCCAGAAGAAGATTTCTAAATAATATTTGTGTAGGAAGCGTTGGTCTCGGGGTGCTGGGATCTATCTCTTCTTGCGTGGAATATGGAACGAATACAAAAGCGTCATCTGTTAATTTACCGATAATTGATGAGGTTGATATATGTATATTAGGTGGAAGTTGTACCGGTGTGTTTGCCGGGGTACGTGCTGCTCGTTTGGGCGCTTCCGTTGCTGTTGTAGAAAAACAAAATGCATTTGGAGGAGTCGCAACAAGCTCTTTGGTGAATATTTGGCATTCATTGTATGATACGGAAGGGAAGCAGCAAATAATAGCAGGCCTGACAAAAGAAGTGATAGACAGGCTGGCAGTTCGTGATGCAGTAAATGTCAGTTCTAATCCAAGTTCGGCATACACTTTTAATTCTCAGGAACTTAAAATAGAATTGGACGAACTTGTATTGGAAGCTGGTATTCATCCTTATTTACATACATTGTTTTCTGAGCCATATTTGGGGGAAGATGGTAAACTGATGGGTGTAATTGTAGATAATAAGTCAGGCAGAGGCATCATAAAAGCAAAATACTTTATAGATGCTACGGGGGATGGAGACCTTTGTTATCGTTTAGGTCTAAAATCTTATGCTTTTGAATTACTGCAACCTCCCACGACTTGTGCACATTTTGAAGGTTGGAATTCTGGAGAATTCGACGGACTATTAAAAAAGCATGGAGCAGAATTTAATATTCCGGATGGATTTGTTTGGGGAGCAACGCTGCCTGAGACGAATGTTTATATGCTTGCGGGAACACGGGTATATAAAGCGGACTGCGCTGTTGCAGATGATTTAACGAGAGCGGAAATAGAAGGCAGAAGACAAATTCGTGCAATTATGGATATGTTGAGGAAATATGGGAAGAAGGAAAATCTCCCCGGTCTGGTTGCTTTACCGTCATACATTGGAATACGGGAAACAAGGCATATAAAATGTCTTTATCAGATTAGTGATGAAGACGCAATGTATGGAAAACATTTTGATGATGCGATAGCGAATGGAAGCTATCGTTTAGATATTCATCATCAGGATAAACCAGGTTTGACTTTTAGATATCTTGATGGTTCTGAGGTATATGTAAGGCCGGGTTTTGCAGATCAGAAAGGGCGGTGGAGAAAAGAAATGGATGTAGATCCAACTTTCTATCAAATACCGCTTCGTTCGATCATACCAGAAAAACATGATAATCTGATGGTTGCCGGAAGAATGCTGGATGCTGCGATTATTGCTTATTCCGGCATAAGGGTTATGGTGAATATGAATCAGGTAGGTGAGGCTGCCGGTGTTACTTCATATCTGGCACTACAACAGCAAAAAAGAATTAGGGATGTTTCAAGTAACGAAGTTAGGAACGAGTTGAGAAAAGGGGGATCTATAATTATCTAGGTTAGAATTTATTTTTATTGGAAACCGGACTCGGGATACTATTCCTGAGTCCGGTTAATTTCATTTTTGTTGTTTTTTTAGTTTAAGTTTGTGTATTCTGTTTTTATCTTATTACTTTGTAGAGTGTTTTTTACAATATCTTATATCTAATAATAAATCTAAAGTACATGAAAACAAACATTCTGACTTTTTTGTGTTTTGTCTTCCTTTGTGCCTGCCAGGCTCCACCGGTCGAAGAGTATGCAATCATCCCGCAGCCTCAGGAAATTACCTATACACCTGGGTTTTTCAAAATGGGGAATCATCCGGTTATTTCTTATTCCGGGGATTTGAATAATGAGGCAGGGTTGTTGCAAAAGGCTCTTTCTTCTGATTTTTCACTTAGTGCTACTGTAAAGGATACAGGTAAAGGTGATATTAACCTGATACTTGATCCGGCAGTTTTACCGGATAAGCCGGAAGGATATCAACTGGAAGTATCTTCCGGAAAAGTGGAGATAAAAGCCGGAACTCCTGCCGGTATTTTGAATGGTGTGCAGACGTTGCGGCAGATCATCAAGGAGAAAAATGGAAAATATATGATACAGAAAGCTTCTGTTTCTGACTATCCGGCTTTTTCCTGGCGTGCCTTTATGTTGGATGAAGGACGTTACTTTAAAGGAAAAGATGTTGTACTGAAACTTTTGGATGAAATGTCACAACTGAAAATGAACACGTTCCATTGGCATCTTACTAATGACCAGGGTTGGAGGATTGAAATTAAAAAATATCCGAAACTGACTGAAATCGGCGCTTTCCGCGATTCTTCGGAAATCAACCATTTTGGTAGTGACGTGTATGACGGGAAACGGCATGGAGGATTTTATACACAGGAAGATATAAAAGAAATTGTTGATTATGCCTCTAAACGCCATATTACCATTGTTCCGGAAGTAAGTATGCCGGGACATGCCAGTGCGGCTATCGCTTCTTATCCCTGGTTGGGTACAAGCGGAAAGCAGATCAAAGTTCCTGGAAAATTTGGAGTGCATTATGAAGTGCTGAATGTTTCCGATCCTAAAGTGTTGCAATTTCTGGATGATGTAACCAATGAAGTAATAGCGTTATTCCCAAGCCCGGTATTCCATATCGGAGGGGATGAAGTGAAATACGATCAGTGGAAAGCATCTCCGGCAATACGTAGTTATATGGCAAAGAAAGGTTTGAAGACTCCGGCAGAACTTCAGATCTATTTCACAAATGAAATCTCCAATATGCTGGCGGCAAAAGGTAAGCGAATGATGGGATGGAATGAGATTACCGGAGATAAACTGCATGAATATCAGTCGGAAGAGGATACAAAAGAAGCAGAACAGCAGTTGGCAAAAGGTACGATCGTTCATTTTTGGAAGGGGGATCCGGCTCTTATCAAGAAAACGATCGATAAAGGATATGATGTGGTAAATTCTTACCATGAGTATACTTATGTGGATTACAATTATGAATCGATACCTTTATCCAAGGCTTATGCTTTTAATCCGGTTCCTGAAGGGTTGTCTCCTGAAGAACAAAGCAGAGTCTTAGGACTTGGTTGTCAGATGTGGGGTGAATTTATTCCTACGGTTGAAAGCATGAACCGGTTGACTTATCCACGTATTGCTGCTTATGCAGAAACAGGATGGAGCGGTTCGGATAAAAAAGATTACAATCGTTTCCTGAAATCTCTTGATTACTTTAAGAATAAATGGGCTGCTGAAGGAATAGTGATAGGACCGACTGAATAAAAAATATTTTTTTTGCAGAACGATTAAACTATTTCCATGTAACAAAGTCTATTATATCGAAGCGCTTCACAAACAGGAAAATATTAATTTAGTAATAAGTATTAGTTTATGAAGAAGGTAATAGGATTGTTTTTGGTTATCCTGATTAGTTCGGCAACAGTTTTTGCACAAAGTGGTAATCGTCAGGGAAAGAAGGGAGATCCCTCTCAACGTAGTGAAAAAATGATCGAGGAATTGAAACTCGATGATAAGCAAGCTGCGGAGTTTCGTAAGGTTGAGGCTGATTTCCGGGAACAAATGAATAAGGAACGTGAGGCTGTAAAAGATGACCGCGAAAAGATGCGGGAAAAGATGACAGCCATGTATACTGAAAAAGAGGCTCAAATTAAGAAGATTCTGACGGACGAACAATACAAGCTGTATCAGGAAAAACAAAAAAAAGTTCCTCGTAAAAAAGGACATGGACGTAGATGATAGAAATAAAAAATCCCCGGCAGTTCATTCCGCCGGGGATTTTTTTATTTGTAATTAATTGATTATAACGTTTTCAGTTTCAGGTTACGCCATAATACTTTGATGCCACCACCGTCGTGGATCTGTAAAGCGATGCGGCCCTGGCCGGCACCGATTTTTTCATCATTGATGTTAACCATTTCTTCGCCATTCAACCAGGTCTGTACATTGTCACCCTGCACTTTGATACGCATGGTGTTCCAGTCACCTTCTTTCAGGATTGTTTCTTTTTCATCCGGGATCTGGACTAACCATCCGCGTCCGTATGATTCGTAGATACCGCCAGTATCGTGTCCTTTAGGAGCAACTTCAACCTGCCATCCGTTTACTTTTACGTCTTCTTCAATGAAAGAACGGATAAATACGCCAGAGTTACCGTCGGCTTCCTGTTTGAATTCTACTGTTAGGTCGAAATCATCATAGTAATCGCGTGTTGCCAGATAACCATATTTTTTATCCGGACCGCTTTCGCAAATCAGTAAACCGTCTTTTACATACCATAATTCTGTACCGTATGCTTCCCAGCCTTTCAGGTCAACACCGTTGAAGAGGTTGACTTCTTTCGTTTTACGGGGAAGTTCTTTGATCTTTAGATTACGGAAAGATGCGGGATAACCATGATCCTGTAAACAAAGAACACCTTTCTTTGCCAAACCGTATTCAGGAGCATTTGCCCATTTTCCACTGTTTTTCTTTTCATACCAATCATCTGTCCAAGCTTCAAATTCCACAATCTTTTGTCCATTTAACCAATGTTCTACATGGCCATTGTCGAATACAATCTTGGAATTGTTCCATTCGCCTTGTGGATTTACCTTCATTTTGGATTTGTCAGGCAAATGCATGGCATAATCGACACCTAGTTTCTGCCATTCTTCCAGAGGTTCCGGGAAGTTAGGCTCGTCGATCAACTGATATTCCGGACCTGTTACATAGGGTACGGCAAATTGCGGACGTTCAACAACATGATAAAGCATACCGCTGTTGCCGCCTTTAGACAGTTTCCAGTCCCATGACAATTCGAAGTTTTCATACTGTTTGTCGGTTACGATATAACCGCTGGCATCGCTGCCGTCACCTTTAGCCTGGATACATCCGTCTACTACGTGCCAGGGTTGTGTCAGAGTGGTTCCGTTATAGTCTTTCCACCCGTTGAGTGTTTTTCCGTCGAAAAGAAGTTGCCATCCGTCAGCGACTTCTTCGGGAGTAAGCGTGTTTTGCTCAACACCTGCACAAGAGGTAAACAAGGCCAATGATACTGCACAAGAGGCCAATAAGCTTGTGGCTGTTACTCTTTTCACTACTGATTCCATTTTAGATTAAGTTTAAATTAATGATAATGATAAATTGCAAAGATAAAAAAGTTATTTAAAAGATTCTGCAAAAATACACGAAGAGGTTGCTTTCGCCGTATCTTTGAATGCTTTATCACTTATTGAAGGGAAAGGAAAATTGAAAGGTCAGTTAAAAGAAATAGCAACTCATTTAGGGGAAGAGGATAATCCTGTGGTTATGCTGGCTAAGATAAAAAACTTCTGATTCAAAATCATTAAGTCTTGTATCGAACTCAGCCCGATTACAGTATAAGTGATTCGTTTGATATATATCAAACGCAAAGAACACATATATGCTTTATTCATTTGATAATTGTTCTTTATTCGTTTAATATATATTGAAAGAATAAAAGAAAGGGTGTCCTGTCCTGAAATAAGTTGACAAAATACCAAAGTAAACTTATGTCAGAATCGAAACATGTAGGTTGTATCCGTTACAGCCATGAATTAAAATTAGAGATAACTAAACGTTACTTGTCCGA